>JAQGIX010000100.1 GCA_028290925.1 Phenylobacterium sp.
GTCGGCGTCGGTGACCGTCGCGCCCGTGCCGCCGCGCCCGTAGCAGGCAGGCCCCGGCTCGGATCCCGCGCTGCGGGGCCCGACCTTCAGAAGTCCGAGGCTGTCTACCGAGGCGATGCTGCCGCCCCCTGCGCCGATCTCGATCATGTCGATCGAGGGGATGGTGAGCGGCATACCGCTGCCTTCGGCGAACCGATACATGCGGTCCACCTCGAAGCTGCCGGTCACCAGCGGCTTTTGGTCCTCGATGAGGCAGGCCTTGGCGGTCGTGCCGCCCATGTCGAACGAGAGCAGACGGTTCAGGCCCAGGCGCTCGGCATAGTACGCGGCGGCGAGCGCCCCGGCGGCCGGGCCGCTTTCGATCATCCGCACGGGATTGCGGCCGGCCACCTCGGCGCCGATGACGCCGCCGCTGCTCAGCATGATCAGCGGTCGATTGCCGATGCGGGCCGCCTCCAACCCGGCCTTCAGGCCGCGAAGATAGGGCTCGGTGATCGGGGTCGTGTAGGCGTTGATGGCGGTGGTGGAAGCCCGCGGGTACTCGCGGATCTGCGGCGCGACCTGCGACGAGAGCGAGAGGTAGATGTCAGGCGCCTCGGCGCGCAGCACCTCGGGATCGCCTGCTCGTTGGCGCCGTTCCGAAAGGCGTTGATCAGGCAGATGGCGACGGAGACCACGCCCTCGGCCTTGAGCCGCCGGGCCAAGGCCTTGACCTCGTCGACCTGGACCTGTTTCAGCACGGCCCCGTCGGCCAGGATCCGTTCGTCGACCTCGAAGGTCAGGTCCCGGGGGATCAGGGCTTCGGCGAACTCGATCTGCGGATCGTACATGTCATAGCGGTGCTCGTTGCGGATCGAGAGCACGTCGCCGAAGCCCTTGGTGACGATCAGCGCCGTGGTCGAGCCCTTGCGCTCGATCAGCGCGTTGGTGACGACGGTGGTGGCGTGGACCACGACGCCGTCGATCTGGTCGGGCGTCAGGCCGGCCTTGCCCAGCACCAGGTCCACACCCCGGAAGAAGCCCTCCAGCAGGTCTTGGTGGGTGGTCAGGGTCTTGTCGACCACCAGTGAGCCGTCGGATCCCCGCAGCACCGCGTCGGTGAAGGTTCCGCCAATGTCGATCGCGAGTGAATAGGACATGATCTAAGCCGACGGCCACCCAATGCTGCGAGACGCTGCCGCGGCCGCGGACGTCACCATTTCCACGAGATTTTCCGGCGGCTCCGCCGGGATGAACTGGGTCGCGCCCACCAGCGCCACCGCGCCGCGGCCGACGCCGCGATGGTCGAGGACCGGCGCCGCCAGGGCGTTGACGCCCACCTGAACGGCGTCGACGGCGGTCGCCCAGCCCTCGCGCCGGACGCGGGCCACCGCGTCGCGCAAGGCGTCGGGGTCCACGAGGGTGTGCGCCGTCCAGGCCTTCAGGGGCTGGTTGAGAGTCCGCTTCAGCAGCTCGGGCGGACCGAACGCCAGCGCCACGAGCCCGTGGGCGGAGGCGTGCAGGTCAAGTTTTGAGCCGGGCCGCACGCCGAATTCGATCACCGACGCGCCGTGCAGCATCTCGAGGACGACGACATCGTCGCCTACCACGGCCGAGGCGGTGACCGCGAGACCGCTGGCCTGGCGCAAGGCGGCCATCACCGGCCGGATGGCGGCGATGACATCGAACCGTTCCCGGGCCCGTTCGCCCAAGGTCAGCATCGCCACGCCCAGCTCATAGCCCTCGGTTCGGAGATCCTGACGCGCATAGCCCCGCTGCACGAAGGCGCGCAGATGGCGATGGGCGCGCGGCTTGGAGATGTCGAGCGTGCGGGCGATCTCGGTCACCCCCAGCGGGTGGTGGGCGCCGGCCAGGAGCTCGAGCAGCCGGAAGATCAGCTCCACGGACTCGAGGTCGGAGCTGGTCGACATCCGAGGGGGGGATAGGTCCAGAGGCACGTCGTTCCGCTGATCGGAATTGAAGTTTGCTGACCGGAATTGGCGCGCGTTTGTCGATGGCTGTCAATACAGCCGCGGCTCGCACATTTGCTCAGGCGCGCCCGGGAATCCGGCATTTCAGACTTGGTCGGGCGACGGGCGGGAAGGCGGGCTCCGCCATCGCGGATCGACCTCAGGCGGCCTCGTCGTCTTCCGCCAGGAGGTCCTCGCCGAGGTGGGTCTTGCGGTACTCGCGCGGGGAGACGCCGTAGCGCTCCTTGAAGGCGCGGCTGAAATGGGCCGAGCCGTTGAAGCCCCAGCGGAAGCAGATTTCCGAGATCGACAGGCTGGCGCAGATCGGGCTCGAGAGGTCCAGCCGACAGCGCTCCAGCCGGCGACTGCGAACGTAGGTCGAGAAGCTCTGGTTGGCCGAGGCGAACAGCTTCTGCAGCGAGCGCGGTGAGATGCCGTCCTCGGCCGCCACTCGCTCGAGGCCCAGCTCGGGATCGGCAAGCAAGGTCTCGATCGTTTGGCAAACCCGGTGCAGGTGGGCGGCCCGAGCCGCGCCGGCGCCCCCGATCGCGGCCGGCGAATCCTCCGCGGCGAGATTGGCCACCAGGAACTCAGTGACCGCCAGTTCCATCGGCCGAAGTTGTTCGGACGTGAGGTCCTGCAGCGTCTCGGCTGTCGCCCGCAGGAGCCCCGAGAAGACGTGCCCGAGTCCGCGCTCGCCGCCGAACCGCCCCACCTTGAGCGACAGCGGGGCCAGAAGCCGATGGTCCAGCGCCACCCGGGGGGCGTTGATGTACAGGAGTTGGAAGGGCGTCGTCAGCTTGAGGGCCGCGTTGATCCCGGTGGGGCCGTAGATGATGTCCCCCGTCCGCAAGGACGTCGTCCTCTCGCCGTCCCAGAAACTCGCGTCGCCTTCCAACAGGACGACGATCCAGACCGCCGCCGGCTGGTTCGGGTTGCGGCCCGAGATCTCCTGGGAGGTCGCCGACATCACCGCGAAGTCCATGCCCAGAGGCGAGCCGAGGCAGGCGACGCTGCCCTGGAACGGCTCGGACTCCGCCAGCCGGCCCAGCGGCAGCCGCAGCCGGGTCATGACCTCCTGCCAGGCCGGTAGCCGCAGCTCGGCCGCCAGACCATCGGTGGTGAAGCGCCAGGCCCGCAGGGGAGCGGGCGCCGCCTTGTCGGTTTTGGCCGGAGCGTTGGAAAGAGGCAGGGCTAGGTCCTTGAACCACGAGCGCAGAGCCATTGATGCTAACCCGCCGCAATCCACGCGTCACGCCGACGAGGGGCCGCCGGGCGGGAGATCCGCAATCGCGCTCACCGGCGTCAGGTCCCTGGGTCGATCGCCAAGCCTTCGAGGTCGTCTCGGGCGAAGCCGCGGGTCTTGCCCCATTTGCGCTGCGATGCAGCAAGAATTTCCCGCCTTGCGCGGCGCTTTGCGCTGCGGTCTACCTCGTTTGGCCGGGCAGGACGCAAATCGATCCCGCGTGCGCCGGCGACGGTCCCCAGACGTCGAGGAAGCCTTGACCACCCAGCCTACGCCGCCCATCGCGGCCTCCGCCCTCGAGTTGATCGGACGCACGCCGATGGTGGAGTTGGCGGGCTTTGACACCGGGCCCTGCCGTCTGTTCGTGAAACTGGAGAGCGCCAACCCCGGCGGTTCGATCAAGGATCGCATCGCCGGCTCGATGATCGAGGCGGCCGAAGCCGACGGCCGGCTGAAGCCCGGCGGCACCATCGTCGAAGCGACCGCCGGCAACACCGGCCTGGGCCTGGCGCAGGTCGGCCTGCTGAAGGGCTACAAGCTGCTCTTGGTGGTGCCCGACAAGATGGCGCGCGAGAAGATCCAGCACCTGCGGGCCATGGCGGTCGACGTGCGGATCACCCGCTCCGACGTCGGCAAGGGGCATCCCGAATACTATCAGGACATGGCCCAGGCGCTCGCGGCCAAGCTCAACGACGCTGTCTACATCAACCAGTTCGAGAACCCGGCGAACCCCCTGGCGCACGAGACCACGACGGGTCCCGAAATCCTCGAACAGATGGGCGGCGACCTCGACGCCGTGGTGGTCGGCGTCGGCTCCGGCGGCACGCTCACCGGCCTCGGCCGGTTCTTCGCCAAGGCCTCGCCGAAGACCATGATGGTGCTGGCCGATCCGGTGGGCTCAATCCTGGCGCCGCTGGTCGAGCGCGGCGAGAAGGTCGAGCCCGGCTCCTGGGTGGTCGAGGGGATCGGCGAGGATTTCGTGCCCGCCAACTGCGACCTGTCGCTGCTGAGCAAGGCCTACGAGATCCCGGATTCGGAGAGCATCGCCACCGCGCGGCTGTTGCTCACCAAGGCTGGCATCCTGGCGGGCTCCTCTTCGGGGACGCTGCTGGCCGGCGCGCTGCGCTACTGCCGCGAGCAGAGCGAGCCGAAGCGCGTGGTGACGCTCGTCTGCGACACCGGCTCGCGCTATCTCTCCAAGGTCTACAACGACAGCTGGGTGGCCGAGCAGGGCCTGGTCGACCGCGAGCTGCACGGAGACCTGCGTGATCTGATCGCCCGCGCCGCCAGCGCCGGCGAAACCGTCACCGTCGGCCCCGGCGACACCCTGCTCACCGCCTACAACCGCATGCGCCAGGCCGACGTCTCGCAACTTCCGGTGCTCGACGAAGGCCGGTTGATCGGCCTGGTGGACGAGAGCGACCTGCTGGAGGCGGTCGAGGACCGCCGCACCGACGCCCGCTTCCGCCAGCCGGTGAGCACCGCCATGACCGCCAAGCTGCACACCGTGCAGGCGCAGGAGGCCCTCGATGCGCTGTTGCCGATCTTCGAACGTGACGAGGTGGCGATCATCATGGACGGCAAGGAATTCCTGGGCCTGATAACCCGCATCGACCTGATCAACTATCTGAGGCGCACGGCTTGAGCGACGACACCGAACGAAAGAACCAGGCCGGCAAGAACCGCCTGGACTTCGCCACTCGCGCCATCCACGGCGGCCAGGAGCACGATCCGACGACCGGGGCGGTGATGGTGCCGATCTACGCCACCTCGACCTACGCCCAGTCCTCGCCCGGCGTGCACCAGGGCTTCGAGTATTCCCGCAGTCAGAACCCGACCCGCTTCGCCCTGGAACGCGCGCTGGCGGACCTGGAGAGCGGGACCAAGGGCTACGCCTTCGCCTCGGGCCTGGCCGCCATCGGCACCCTGCTCGAGACCTTCGAGGCCGGCGACCATGTGATCGCCAGCGAGGATCTCTACGGTGGTTCGTTCCGGCTGTTCGACAAGGTGCGGCGGCGCTCGGCCGGCCTGGAGTTCAGTTTCGTCGACCTCGCCGACCTCACCGCCATCGAGGCGGCGATCACCCCCAAGACCCGGATGATTTGGGTGGAGACGCCCACCAATCCGATGCTGCGGCTCGCCGATCTGGAGGCCATCGCCGGCCTCGCCAAGCGCCATGGCCTGATCGCGGCGGCCGACAACACCTTCGCCAGCCCCTATATCCAGCGGCCGCTGGAGCTGGGCTTCGATGTGGTCATGCACTCGACCACCAAATACATCGGCGGCCATTCCGACGTGATCGGCGGGGCGCTCATCGTCGGCCAGAATGCGGCCCTGCGTGACCAGCTCACCTTCCTGCAGAACGCGGTGGGCTCCATCGCCTCGCCCTTCGACAGCTACCTCACCCTGCGGGGGCTGAAGACGCTCGCCTTGCGAATGCAGCGGCACTGCGAGAACGGCCTCGCCGTCGCCAGTTGGCTTGAGGGCCGCAAGGACGTGGCCCAGGTGATCTATCCCGGCCTGGCCAGCCACCCGCAGCATGAGCTCGCCCGGCGTCAGATGCATGGTTTCGGCGGGATGATCAGCGTCATCCTCGACCGCGACCTCGCGGGCACCCGGCGCATGCTGGAGCGGACGCGGCTCTTCACCCTCGCTGAAAGCCTCGGCGGCGTAGAGAGCCTGGTGGAACATCCGGCGATCATGACCCACGCCTCGATCCCGTCGGCCACCCGCACCCGCATTGGCATCGCCGACTCCCTGATCCGGCTCTCGGTGGGCGTCGAGGCCGCCGAGGACCTGATCGCCGACCTGGATCAGGCGCTGGCCTAGGCTGTTTTCTGACGCTGCAAAGCTTCTTCGCTATTAGAAAAATCTTCCTCGCCTGCAGCATTCCGCCCATCGACAAGGGCTGATCTTGCCGGGTAAATGCCCCCTTCGCGCGCTGCGGCCTCCAACATCGCTTCCGAGGCCGTGCTTTGCCGCGCGTATGGACCGTGAGAGGACGAGATGCGGCCGCCTGAGCGCCAGGGACTGTATGATCCGGCGAACGAGCACGATGCGTGCGGCGTGGGCTTCGTGGCGAACATCAAGGGCCGCAAATCGCACGAGGTGATCGAAGCCGGCCTGCAGATCCTGGTCAACCTCGACCACCGCGGCGCCGTGGGCGCCGACCCGCTGGTGGGCGACGGCGCGGGCTGCCTGATCCAGATCCCCGACGCCCTCTATCGCGACTGGGCCGACAAGGCCGGGGCGACCCTGCCGGCGCTCGGCGAATACGCCGTGGCCATGTGCTTCCTGCCGCAGGACGAGGCCGCGCGCCGGGTCGCCATCAGCCAGTTCGAGCATTTCCTCAACGTCGAGAAGCAGCCGCTGATCGGCTGGCGCGACGTGCCCACCGACACCGAGGGCCTGGGCGAGGCGGTGCTCGCCCAGATGCCGGTGATCCGCCAGGCCTTCATCGGCCGCGGCCCCAACGTCCGTGACCAGGACGCCCATGAGCGCAAGCTGCTGGCCGTCCGCAAGCAACTGCAGAACCCGCTGGCCGAAATGGCCGCCAAGCTCGGCCTGCCGGGCCTCACCCAGCTCTACCTGCCCTCCTTCTCGACCCGCACCGTGGTCTACAAGGGCCTGCTGCTCGCCCACCAGGTCGGCTCGTTCTACGAGGACCTGCGCAACCCGCTGGCGGAATCGGCGCTGGCGATGGTGCACCAGCGGTTCTCCACCAACACCTTCCCGTCCTGGAAGCTCGCGCACCCCTACCGGTTCATCGCCCACAACGGCGAGATCAACACGGTTCGCGGCAACGTGAACTGGATCAACGCCCGGCGCCGCTCCATGGAGAGCGAGCTGCTGGGGCCCGACCTCAACAAGATGTGGCCGCTGATCCCGCACGGCCAGTCGGACACCGCCTGCCTCGACAACGCTCTGGAGCTGCTGGTCGCCGGCGGCTATCCGCTGGCTCATGCGATGATGATGCTGATCCCGGAGGCCTGGGCCGGCAATCCGCTGATGGAGGCCAAGCGCAAGGCCTTCTACGAGTACCACGCCGCCCTGATGGAGCCGTGGGACGGCCCCGCCGCCGTGGCTTTCACCGACGGCCGCCAGATCGGCGCCACCCTCGACCGCAACGGCCTGCGGCCCGCGCGCTTCGTCATCACCGACCAGGACCATGTGATCATGGCCTCCGAAGTCGGCGTCCTCGACATCCCCGAGGAGCGGATCGTCCGCAAGTGGCGCCTGCAGCCGGGTCGGATGCTGCTCATCGACCTCGAGGAAGGCCGCATCGTCGAGGACGAGGAGATCAAGCGCACGCTCTCCGAAGCCGCGCCCTACGAGCAGTGGCTCGCCGACACCCAGTTCAAGCTGGAAGAGTTGGCGCTGGCCGCCGAGCCTGAGGCCGCGGCGGTCAACGACCCCTCGCTGCTGCTCGATCGCCAGCAGGCCTTCGGCTACACCCAGGAAGACCTGGCCTTCTTCCTCGAACCCATGGCCAAGGCCGGCGACGATCCGGTGGGCTCCATGGGCTCGGACACGCCCATCGCCGTGCTCTCGGCGCGTCCCAAGCTGCTCTACGAGTACTTCAAGCAGAACTTCGCGCAGGTCACCAATCCGCCGATCGATCCGATCCGCGAGGAGCTGGTGATGAGCCTGGTCTCGATGATTGGGCCGCGTCCCAACCTGCTTGGCCGTCAGGCCGGCAACCACAAGCGCCTGGAGGTCTCCCAGCCGATCCTCACCGACGAGGACCTGGCCAAGATCCGCGCCATTCACGAACTCTTGGACGGCGCCTTCCGCACCGCCACCCTCGACGCCACCTGGGCGGCCGAAGAAGGGGCCCCGGGCCTGGAGCGGGCGCTCGACCGCCTGTGCCGGGAGGCCACCGACGCGGTGCTGGCCGACATGAACATCCTGATCCTCTCGGATCGCGCGACCTCATCCGAGCGCATCCCGATCCCGGCGGCGCTGGCCACCGCGGCGGTGCACCACCACCTGATCCGCCAGGGCCTGCGCATGCAGACCGGCCTCGTCATCGAGACGGGCGAGGCGCGCGAGGTGCACCATTTCTGCGTGCTGGCGGGCTACGGCGCCGAAGCGGTGAACCCCTATCTCGCCTTCCAGACGCTGGAGCAGCTGCGGGTCGAGAACGGGTTGTCGCAGTCCGCATACGAGGTGCGGAAGAACTACATCAAGGCCATCGGCAAGGGCGTGCTGAAGGTGATGTCCAAGATGGGCATCTCGACCTACCAGTCCTATTGCGGCGCGCAGATCTTCGACGCCGTCGGCCTCTCGTCGGAGCTGATCGCCAAGTATTTCACCGGCACCGCCACCTCCATCGAGGGCATCGGCCTGGCCGAGGTCGCCCAGGAATGCGTCCGTCGTCACCGCGACGCCTACGGCGACAACCCGATCTACAAGACCATGCTCGACGTGGGCGGCCAGTACGCCTGGCGGCTGCGCGGCGAGGCCCACGCCTGGACGCCGGAGAGCGTCGGGCGGCTGCAGCACGCCGTGCGGGGCAACCTGCCGGACGAGTACCGGGCCTTCGCCAAGACCATCAACGAGCAGGCCGAGCGGCTGCTGACCATCCGCGGCCTGATGCAGCTCAAGTCCGCCAACGAGCCGATCCCGCTGGACGAGGTCGAGCCGGCCGCGGAGATCGTCAAGCGCTTCTCCACCGGGGCCATGAGCTTCGGGTCGATCAGCCGCGAGGCGCATACGACGCTCGCCATCGCCATGAACCGTATCGGCGGCCGGTCGAACACCGGCGAGGGCGGCGAGGAGTCCGACCGCTTCAAGCCGCTGCCCAACGGCGATTCCATGCGCTCGGCCATCAAGCAGGTGGCCTCGGGCCGGTTCGGCGTCACCGCCGAGTACCTGGTCAACGCCGACGACATCCAGATCAAGATGGCCCAAGGCGCCAAGCCGGGCGAGGGCGGCCAGCTGCCTGGCCACAAGGTCGACAAGAACATCGCCCGCGTCCGACATTCGACGCCCGGCGTCGGCCTGATCTCGCCGCCGCCGCACCACGACATCTATTCGATCGAGGACCTGGCCCAGCTCATCCACGACCTCAAGAACGTCAATCCGCGCGCCCGCATCTCCGTGAAGCTGGTCTCGGAAGTGGGTGTCGGCACGGTCGCCGCCGGGGTCGCCAAGGCGCGCGCCGACCACGTGACCATCTCCGGCTTCGAGGGCGGCACCGGCGCCAGCCCGCTCACCTCGCTGACCCACGCCGGCTCGCCCTGGGAGATCGGCCTCGCCGAGACCCAGCAGACCCTGCTGCTCAACGGCCTGCGCACCCGCATCGCCGTGCAGGTGGACGGCGGCCTGCGCACCGGCCGCGACGTGGCCATCGGCGGCTTGCTGGGGGCCGACGAGTTCGGCTTCGCCACCGCGCCGCTGATCGCGGCCGGCTGCATCATGATGCGCAAGTGCCATCTGAACACCTGCCCGGTGGGGGTGGCGACCCAGGACCCGGTGCTGCGCGCGCGCTTCACCGGCCAGCCCGAGCATGTGATCAACTTCTTCTTCTTCGTGGCCGAAGAGCTGCGCGAGATCATGGCCGAGATGGGCTTCCGGACCGTCAGCGAGATGATCGGCCGGGTCGACCGGATCGACATGGCGCCGGCCCTCGACCACTGGAAGGCGCACGGCGTCGATCTCTCGAAGATCCTCTATTCGGCGGCCGCCGAGGGCCGGAAGGGCCTCTGGAACATGGACCGCCAGGACCATGGCCTGGAGCGCGCCCTCGACCACGCCCTGATCGAGGTGGCGGGGCCGGCGCTTAAGGACAAGACGCCGGTGCGCGGCGAGTTCGCCGTGCGCAACATCAACCGCACGGTGGGGGCCATGCTCTCCGGCGAGGTCGCCAAGGCCCATGGCCACGCCGGCCTGCCGGAAGACACCATCGCCTTCACCCTGCGCGGCACCGCCGGCCAGAGCTTCGGCGCCTTTGCCGCGCGCGGCGTCTCGCTGGAGCTCATCGGTGACGCCAACGACTATGTGGGCAAGGGGCTCTCCGGCGGCCGCATCGTGGTGCGCCAGCCGAAAGAAGCCCGGCGCGATCCCACCCGCAACATCATCGTCGGCAACACCGTGCTCTACGGCGCCATAGCCGGCGAGGCCTATTTCCAGGGCGTGGCCGGCGAGCGCTTCGCCGTGCGCAACTCCGGCGCGGTGACGGTGGTCGAGGGCCTGGGCGACCACGGCTGCGAATACATGACCGGCGGGGTGGTGGTGGTGCTGGGCGACACCGGACGCAACTTCGCGGCCGGCATGTCGGGCGGCGTGGCCTACGTCTACGACCCGCGCGGCCGCTTCAAGGACCTCTGCAACACCGCGATGGTGGAGCTGGAAGCCGTGCAGCCCGCCGAGGCTGCGCCGCACAATTCCGCCGACGAGCCGCACCGGCCCAAGCGGCGCGCGCCGTCCGTCGAGAACAATGGCATGGGCGACATGCTGCGCTTCGACGCCGAGCGGCTGCGCCTGCTGATCGAACGCCACCATCTGCACACCGGCTCGGCCCGGGCCGCCGAGATTCTGGAGAACTGGGATCAGGCGCTGGCCTCGTTCGTGAAGGTGACGCCCATCGACTATCGGCGCGCGCTGCTGGAGCTCAGCGCCGAGCGCGACGCGGCCCAGGCCGTCGCCGCCGAGTAGCCTTTTAGTTTGGAGACCTGACCGATGGGCAAGCCCACCGGCTTCCTCGAGATCGAGCGCCACGACCGCGGCTACGACAAGCCGGCCGAGCGCCTGAAGACCTGGAAGGAATTCGTCCGTCCGCTGGCCGAGCCGGCCCTGCGCGAGCAGGCGGCGCGCTGCATGGATTGCGGCATCCCGTTCTGCCACCAGGGCTGCCCGGTCAACAACCAGATCCCGGACTTCAACAACCTGGTCTACCGCGACCAGTGGAAGGCGGCGCTGGAGAACCTGCAGTCCACCAACAACTTCCCGGAGTTCACCGGCCGC
>JAQGIX010000062.1 GCA_028290925.1 Phenylobacterium sp.
GCCCGCTCGGCGCGCCGGCAGACCGTGCGCGCCAGGTGCAGGGCCGCCGCCGCCGGCGTCCCGCCCGGCAGGATGAAAGACGTCAGGTCCGGGAGGGCCCCGTTGAGCTCGTCGATCTCGCCCTCGAGCCGCGTAACCTGGGCGTCGCTCATCCGCAGCACGGAGCCCTCGGCCTCATCCGGCCTGGGCGGCGTCGACAGGTCCGCGCCCAGGTCGAACAGCTCGTTCTGCAGGCGCGCCAGCATGGCGTCGAAGCCGCCGGTCCCGGCGGTGTGCAGCCGCGCCAGCCCCAGGCAGGCGTTGGTCTCGTCCACCGCCCCATAGGCCTCAACCCGCAGGTCGGCCTTGGAGACCGCCTTGCCGGTCGCCAGCCGGGTCTGCCCGGTGTCGCCGGTGCGCGTATAGATGCGGTTGAGGGTGACCACCTTCTTCCGTCAGCTCCGGCTGCGCCACCAGAAGGCGGCCACCAGCACGGCGATGGCGATCGCCTGCATCAGCACCCGAAGGCGCATCAGCTTGTTGGAATAGGAGCGGCCGAACTCGCCGCCGCGGAACAGGGCGTAGATGCCGAGGCCCAGAACCAGGGTGACCGCCGCGAGCGCCGCCGGGATCAGGAAGCTGAAGACGTCCATGGCCCGACCTTAGGACCCATTCCGGGTCGCCGCCACCACCTGCGCCCCATTCCGACCTTGCGACGGCCTCGTCGATCATGTTCAACAACCGTCATTCGGTGAGTCGCGTCGAATTTCGGCCGCACTCGCTCTCCATATAGCCACGAGACCGCCTGCCGGCGTGATTGCGAGACCTCGGTCTCCTGACTTTCGCTGTTTGCCGGCTCCGCCCCGGATCGCGTAACGGGGTATCTGAACGTGTTCACCCAACCTCGCTCGGTCGCGTCGCAGCGGGACAAGAGGACGGTCCTCCCCCGTCGAAATGAATGAAACATATCTCCCCGAACCAAGTCGCCGGCCAGACAGCGGTGAAGATGCCGACCCGCCGCGCGCTCGCCAAGCAACAAACCCGCGCCAAGGTGCTGACCGCCGCCCGCCGGCTGTTTTCCGAGCATGGCTACGAAGGCGCCACCATCCGTGACATCGCCGCGGCCGCCGGCATGTCCACCGGCGCGGTGTTCGCCAACTTCAGCGACAAGTCGGACCTGTTCCGCGAGATCATGTCCGACGACATGAGCGCCCTGGCCGAATCCATGCGCGACGCCGCCCCCCGCGGCCGCAGCGTCGACGACTGCCTGCTCAAGATGTTCACCGCGGGCTACGCCTTCTACAAGAGCCAGCTGCCGCTGGCGCGGGCGGCCTTCAGCGTCTCCTGGGCGCCGCAGGACGGCCCGGTGTTGCGCAACGCCACGCAGGTGCAGGTCCTCCTCGAGCAGATCGTCGAGCAGCTGACGCTGGGGATCGAGCGCGGCGAGCTCAGCCAGGAAGCCGAGATCAAGCTGCGCTCGCAGATGCTGTTCGACGCCTATCTGTCGAACTATCCGCAGGCCATCTTCGAGGGCTGGAGCCTGGACGCCCTGCAGTCGCGTGCGCGCGACCAGATCCGCATCCTGCTGGCCGGGGCGCGACGCGGCTAGGGCCGCGGCCAGCGCATGCCCACCGACCTCGAATCCCCGCGGCGTCACGTCGCCCGAAATCCCCGCCACCCTTCCGCGGCGGCGGATCGGGCGTCGGGGCCGCGCCAGACCCAGAAGGAAGCCACCCGCAACCGGGTGCTCGAGGCGGCGCGGGAACTGTTCGACACCCAGGGCTACCAGGGCACGACGATCCGCGAGATCGCCCGCCACGCCGGCGTCTCGGTGGGCAGCGTCTTCACCACCTTCGCCTCCAAGGGCGAGATCCTCAGCCAGGTGATGGAGGAGCGGCTCGACCGCCTCTACGCCGAGCTGGACCGGGTGGTGCCGCACCTGCGGGGCTCGACCGCCGACCGCCTGCGCTCGATGTTCGCCATCCACTTCGCCTTCGAGGCGCGGCGCACCCGGCTGTTCCTCTCCCACATCGCCGCCGCCTATGACTGGACGCTGCCGTCCAGCACCAAGCCCTTCGGTCGGACCCAGCGGCTGCGCGACATGATCAGCGACGTGCTGGCCCAGGGCGTCGCCGACGGCGAGGTCGATCCCGCCGCCGACCTGCAGGCCATGGTGGAGCTGCTGATCGCCGCCTACGGCTGGACCTACCACCTGGTGGTCACCGACGGCGCCGACGTGAAGGTGATGACCGCGACCATGGACCGCCAGATCGGGCTCATCGCCGACGGCTTCCGCCCGCGGTCGTCCTGAACCCGAAACGAAGCGCCTGATCCCGCAAACGCTCTGAGGCGACGCCGTTCACGCCCAATCCTGAGCCGATGAGTCTATGGCTCCCGGGCAAGCGCTGGCGCGCTTTCCGGGGAGCACTTGGTGTCGTCAGTTTGCCCCGTCGAGCAGGCGCCTCGCGATCACCTGGGCCTGGATCTCGCCGGCCCCTTCGAAGATGTTCAGGATGCGGGCGTCGGCCAGCAGCCGGCTCACCGGCTGTTCCACCGCAAAGCCGCTCCCGCCGTGGATCTGCACCGCGTTGTCGGCCGCCGCCCAGGCGATGCGGGCGGCGGTGAGCTTGGCCATCCCCGCCTCCAGGTCGCAGCGGCGGCCCTCGTCCTTGGCCCGCGCCGCGAACCAGGCCAGGCGCCGCGCGCCGAGCACCTCGGCGGCCATCATGGCCAGCTTGTTG
>JAQGIX010000124.1 GCA_028290925.1 Phenylobacterium sp.
GCCCGGCTCGACCAGGACTGCTACGAGGCCTTCAACATCCAGGTCCAGGGCCTGGTGCGGCGGCTGCAGCACACCAAGAGCCAGCACCTCGTCATCGGCGTCTCGGGGGGGCTCGATTCCACCCACGCGCTGGTGGTCGCCGCCAAGGCCTGCGACGCCCTGGGCAAGCCGCGCTCGGCGATCCTCGCCTTCACCCTGCCGGGCTTCGCCACTAGCGATGCGACCAAGGCCAACGCCTGGGCGCTGATGAGGGCCATCGGCGCCACCGCCGAGGAGATCGACATCCGCCCGGCGGCGGAGCTGCTGCTCAAGGACCTGGGCCATCCCTTCGCCGAGGGAAAGCCGGTCTACGACGTGACCTTCGAGAACGTGCAGGCGGGTTTGCGCACCGACTACCTGTTCCGCCTGGCCAACCAGCGCAAGGGCATCGTGCTCGGCACCGGCGACCTGTCGGAGCTGGCGCTCGGCTGGCAGACCTACGGCGTCGGCGACCAGATGAGCCACTACAACGTCAACGCCTCGGTGGCGAAGACCTCGATCCAGCACCTGATCCGCTGGGTGGCCAAGACCGGCCAGTTCGACGAGGCGGCGTCGGCGATCCTGCTCTCGGTGCTCGACACCGAAATCTCCCCGGAGCTGGTGCCGCCCGACGCCTCGGGCGCCATCCAGAGCACCCAGGCCATCGTCGGTCCCTACGAGCTGCAGGACTTCAACCTGTTCTACATCACCCGCTATGGCCTGAAGCCCTCCAAGGTCGCCTTCCTCGCCTGGCGGACCTGGCAGGACGCCGCCGCCGGCGACTGGCCGCCCAACTTCCCGGGCGAGGCGCGCCACGCCTACGACCTGGCGACCGTCAAGAAATGGCTCAGGGTCTTCCTGGTCCGCTTCTTCGAGTTCAGCCAGTTCAAGCGCTCTGCGATGCCCAACGGGCCGAAGGTGATCTCCGGCGGCAACCTCTCGCCGCGCGGCGACTGGCGCGCGCCCTCCGACGCCACCGCCCGCACCTGGGTCGAGGAACTGGAAGCCAACGTTCCGGACTGAACCTCCCCGCTGAGCGGAACCGCGCCCGGCCGCCCGAGGTTCGCCTGCCGTCCGCCACGCGGGCGGACTCCCGAAAAGAGGGCAGGACGATGAAGGCGGTTCGCATCCACGAATTCGGCGGCCCGGACGCGCTCAAGCTCGACGAGCTTCCCAAGCCGCGACCCGGCCCCGGCGAGGTGCTGGTCCGCGTCCTGGCGGCCAGCGTCAATCCGGTCGACTACAAGATCCGTCAGGGCGGCTACCTGTCCGCCGACGCCCTGCCGCTGACGCTGGGCCGCGACATCGCCGGCCTGGTCGAGACGGTGGGCGATGGCGTGACGGGCTTCCAGCCGGGCGACGCCATCTACGCCATGCTCGACCGCAGCCACGGCGGCTACGCCGAGTACGTCGCCGAGAAGGCCGAGAACTGCGCGAAGAAGCCCGAGCGGCTCGATTTCATCCGGGCGGCCGCCGTGCCGCTCGCCGGCCTCACCGCCTGGCAGGGCCTGTTCGACCAGGGCGGCCTTCGGTCCGGCCAGCGGGCCCTGATCCAAGGCGCGGCGGGCGGCGTCGGCCATTTCGCCGTCCAGTTCGCCAAGGCCCGCGAGGCCGAGGTCATCGCCACCTGCTCCGGCGAGGATGTCGACTTCGTGCGCCGGCTCGGCGCGGACCAGGTCATCGACTACCAGGCCGAACGCTTCGAGGACCGCGTGCGCGACGTGGACCTGGTCTACGACCTGGTGGACGGCGAATCCCAAGATCGCTCCTGGGCGGTGCTGAAGGACGGCGGGGTGATGGTCTCGACGCTGAAGGAGCCCGACAAGGCCAAGGCCGCCGCCAAGCACGCCCGCGGCGTCCACTACATGGCCCAGCCGAACGGCGCCCAGCTCACCGAGATCGCCCGGCTGATCGACGCGGGCCAGGTGACGCCCCATATCGAGGCCGTCTTCCCCCTGAGCCAAGCCGGCCAGGCCGAGCAGGCGCTGGAGACCAGGCACGTGCGCGGCAAGGTGGTGCTGGAGGTCCAGCCGGCCGGTTGAACCCAAAGCCTGGCTTCGGGCGTTTGGCCATAGGTTCGCCTCCGGGGCTCCTCCACATGAAATCGGCCGGTCCGATCCACGCCTTGGCCGCGCTCGCCGCGCTCACCTTGAGCGCCTGCGCGGGGCGCCTGCCGCCCCCTCCGCCGCAGAGCTTCGACCGCGCCGAGGTGGAGTTGGGCGCGGGTTTGGCCAGGCTCGGCGACTGCCAGGGCTGCCACACCGCCGATGGCGGCGTCGCCTATGCCGGGGGCCGGGCGCTCCAGACTCCGTTCGGCGCGCTCTACACCACCAACATCACGCGCGACGCCAGGACCGGCCTCGGACGCTACTCCCGCCAGGCCTTCGTCCGCGCCATGCGCCGCGGCGTTCGCGCCGACGGCGCCCAGCTCTATCCGGCCTTCCCGTACGACCACTTCGCCTATGCCGAGGATCGCGACATCTCGGCCCTCTACGCCTTCCTGATGACCCGGCGGCCCGTCGAGCAGACGGCGCCGCCCAACCGGCTGATCCCGCCCGCGGGCTTCCGGCCGGTCATCGCGATCTGGAAGGCGCTGTTCTTCCATCCCGGCCCGCCCCTCACGCCGGACCCGAACGACGAACGCGCCCGCGGCGCCTACCTGGTGCAGAGCCTCGGCCACTGCGGCGCCTGCCACACGCCGCACAACGCCCTGGGCGCGGAGAACACCAAGCAGCCCTTGGACGGCGGCTATCAGGAAGGCTGGTACGCTCCCCCGCTCAACGCACTCTCGCAGGCCTCCGTCCCGTGGACCCCGGAGCGCCTGGAGCGCTACTTCAAGACCGGCCTCGACCGCGACCACGCCGCCGCCGCCGGCCCGATGGGGACGGTGATCCGCGAGCTCTCCCGCGCGCCCGAGGCCGACCTCCACGCCATGGCGGTCTACCTCGCCGGTGCGATGCGGCCCTCGCCGGGTGGGCAGGGCCGCGCGGTCCTCGTCGACCGCGCCGAGGCCGCGGCGCGGGCGCATCCGCAGGGCGCGACCCTCTACGCCGGCGCCT
>JAQGIX010000190.1 GCA_028290925.1 Phenylobacterium sp.
CGCGGACCCAGCTGGAGATCAGCGGCTACATGAAGAGCTTCCCGCAGCTGGCCGGCACGGTGCACGCCTTCTGCGGCAGCGATCACGACCACGCCGATCTGCTGGGCAAGAACGACGCCCAGGAGGACTGGACCAAGGACCAGGTCGCCACCGACGTCGCCCTGACGCCCGCCGCCTGCTACCCGCTCTATCCGATGCTGGCGGTGCAGGGGGCCCTGCCGCCGGAGGGCCGCCTGTTCGACGTGCAGTCCTATTGCTTCCGCCACGAGCCCTCGAGCGATCCCTGCCGCATGCAGCTGTTCCGCATGCGCGAGTATGTGCGCGCCGGGACGCCTGAGCAGGTGCAGGCCTTCCGCTCACAATGGATCGATCGGTCCAAGCACCTGATCGCCGACCTGGGGCTGCCGTTCGAGGTCGTGCCGGCCAACGACCCGTTTTTCGGCCGCGCCGGCAAGATGATGAAACTTAGCCAGCGCGAGCAAGGTTTGAAGCTTGAAATGGTGATCCCTGTGGCTAACGCCCAGCCGACCGCGTGCCTGAGCTTCAACTACCACCAGGACCATTTCGCGAGCACCTGGGGGGTGCGGCTGGCGGATGGCGGGTTGGCGCATACGGGCTGCGTCGGCTTCGGTCTGGAGCGGCTCGCCCTGGCGCTTTTCAAGCGCCACGGCCTGGACGTGCGGGGATGGCCAGAGAGTGTCCGCGGCCGTCTGTGGGGTTGAGTTGAACGCCTGTTTTCCGCGAGTGACCGTGCAAAGTTTCCGGCCTCACGCGCTGCATGGGGCGGATCGCTGCTGGACGGAAACCAACTGCTACATCGACCTGTGGATAGAGATCCTCCACGCCCTGCACCTGCCGCCGGAGGCGGCGCTGGGCTTCGCCGCGGCCCAGGACTTCGAAGGCGACCAGTTCACCTTCACCAAGTTCCCGCTTGAAGATCTGGAGACCCTTTACGGCCTGAAGGCCCAGGAGCTGGCGATCTACGAGGCGGTCGAGCAGCATGTTCTGCGCCAGCTGGCGCGCCGGCGCATGTGCCTGGTGGAGGTGGACGCCTTCTTCCTGCCGGACACCGAAGGCGCGAGCTACCGGCGCGAGCACGCCAAGACCACCATCGCCCCCAACCGGCTCGACCCCGCGCGCAAGCGGGTCGAGTATTTCCACAACGCCACCTACGCCGTCGCCGAGGGGAAGGATTTCGAAGGTCTCTTCCCGCCGCGGCAGGATGATGGGCGGCCTTCGATCTGGCCCTATGTGGAATTCACCACCCTCGAGCCGGTGCGGCGGAGCTCCGCCGCCCTGCGGGCCATCGCCTGGGAGGTGTTCGCATGGCACCTGACGCGCCGGCCGGCCGCCAACCCGATCCGCGCCTTCCAGGACGCCGCCCCGGAGCAGATCGAGACGCTGGCGGGATCGGAGGCCGCCTTCCAGGCCTACGCCTTCCATAATCTGCGGCTGCTGGGCGCCAATTTCGAACTGCTGGGCTCGGGGCTCGCCTGGCTGCAGACCGGCGACCCGCGCGCCGAGCTCTGCCGGCGGATCGCCGAGACCGCCAAGACGGCGCAGTTCCAGCTCGCCCGCACCGTGGTCGGGCGCAAGCTCGGCGATTTCGCCCAGACCCTGGATCCGGCCGTCGAGGCCTGGGATCAGCTGTTCGGCGCCGCCCGCGCCCGCGACGCGGCCTGAGACGAGCCTCCGACCGTGGCGCGCCCCAGGGCGATCAGCGGCGCACGAGACATCCCGCTGGATCACAGCTGGACCGTGGCGCTGACGGCGCCCGGCGCGTGTGCGGGCCCCGCCCAGGCCATGGCGCTCACCGACTGGATCGCGGCCCGCGCGCCCGGAACCGTCGCCCAGGCGCTGGAGGCCGCGGGCCGCTGGCGCCGCGACGCGCCAACGCCGCTGCACGACAGGGACGCCTGGTGGCGGCTGGCGCTCGAGGAGACCGGCCGTCGGCGACTGTGCTTCGAGGGCCTGGCGACCTTCGCCGAGGTCTGGCTGGACACGACGCCGGTGCTGACCTCGGTCTCGATGTTCCAGCCGCGGACGGCCGAGGTCGACATCGCGCCCGGCGCGACCCTGTGGATCTGCTTCCGGGCCCTGGGGCCCAGGCTCGCCGCGAAACCCGTCTCGCGGGCCCGCTGGCGGCCGTTCATCATCGAGGCGCAGGGCCTGCGGTTCATCCGCACCACCTTGCTCGGCCACATGCCGGGTTGGAGCCCGCAGGTGCACGCCGTCGGACCCTGGCGGCCGATCCGGCTGATCGAGGACGGGCCCCTCCGCGTCGAGGACGTCGCGCTGCAGGCCAGCTGGGACGAAGCCGGTGCTCGGCTGGAGCTGGAGGCGACGATCCACGGCTTGCCGCAGGATGGGCGGCTCGAATGCGCCGGTGGGAGCGCCGCCCTGGAGCCGCTCGGCGAAGGACGATACCGCGCCAGCCTGGGTTGCCCAAACGCCAAGCCCTGGTGGCCGCGGACCCATGGCGACCAGCCGCTCTATGCGGCGCGCATCGTGGCCGGCGAGACCGAGATCGACCTCGGCCGAACCGGCTTCCGCGGTATCGAGGTGGACCGCGGGGCCGATGGGCGCGGATTCGCGCTGAGGATCAACGGCGAGCCGGTGTTCTGCCGCGGCGCCGCCTGGGTCCCGCCGGACCTGGTGGGCCTGGCGTCGGACCGAGCGGCCTGCGAACCGATCCTCCGCCAGATGTGCGACGCGGGCATGAACATGGTCCGGGTGAGCGGCGTCGGCGTCTATGAGAGCCCGGCCTTCTTCGAGCTCTGCGACGAGCTCGGGATCCTGGTCTGGCACGACTTCATGTTCGCCAACTTCGACTACCCGGCCAGCGACCCTGGGTTCGTGGCGCAGGTCCGGGCCGAGGCCGAGGCGTTTCTGAAGGGCGTCCAGGGATCGCCCTCGCTGGCGGTGCTGTGCGGCGGCAGCGAGGTGATGCAGCAGGCGGCGATGATGGGCCTTCCGCCCGGCGACCTCGCCTGGCCGTTGTTCGACGAGGTGCTGGCGCAGGCGGCGGCGAGCTTCGCGCCTGGCGTCGCCTACCTGCCCAACACGCCGTGCGGCGGGCCGCTGCCCTTCGTCGCCAATGAAGGCGTCACCCACTACTACGGCGTCGGCGCCTACGAGCGGCCGTTGGCCGACGCGCGGGCGGCCGGCGTGCGGTTCGCCGCCGAGTGCCTGGCCTTCGCCAATGTCCCGCAGCCGGAGACGCTGGCGCGGGCGCTGAGCGCGCCGGCCGTGCACGATCCACGCTGGAAGGCCCGCGTGCCCCGCGACCGCGGCGCGAGTTGGGATTTCGAGGATGTCCGCGACCACTATCTGCAGCGGCTCTACGGCGGTGACCCCTACGTTCTGCGGCGCACCCATCCCGAACTCTATCTCGACCTGTCTCGCAAGGTGAGCGGGGACGCCATGACGGCGGTGTTCTCCGAATGGCGGCGAGCGGCGTCGCCCTGCGCCGGCGGGCTGGTCTGGCTGCTCAAGGACTTCGAGGCGGGCGCCGGCTGGGGACTGATCGATGCGCTGGGCGAGCCCAAGCCCTGCTGGTACGCCCTGAAGCGCGTGTTGCAGCCGCGGCAGGTGCTGATCACCGAGGAGGGCGTCAACGGCCTCGCCGTCCATGTGCTGAACGAGGGCCCCGAGCCGCTCGTGGCCGAGCTGCGGCTGGCGGTGTTCGCGAAGCAGGCCGGCGCCCTGATCGACGTCCGCCAAGCCGTAAACGTCCCGGCCCGCGGGGCGCTGGAGCTATCCGGCTTCGAGCTGATCGGCCGCTTCTTCGATCTCTCCTACGCCTACCGGTTCGGCCCCAGGGCCCACGACTTGGTCGTGGCGCAGCTCCTCGCGCCCGGTGGCGAGACGATCTCCGAGGCGCATCACCTGCTTGGGCCGCCTAGGGCCGGGACGGGCGAAGTCGCCGCCGAGCTTCGCCAGGAGGCCGGAGGCTGGAGCCTGGCGCTCACGGCCGAGCGGCTGCAGCCCTATGTCCACATCGTCGATACGGCTTTCCGCCCCTCGGACGACGGGTTCCTGCTGATCCCCGGCGAGACCAGGCTGGTGCGGCTCTCAAGTCGGCAGGAGGCCGGGGGCGGGACAGGGCCGCAGGGCGAAATCCTGGCGCTCGGCGGCCGCGGGCTCGGCGCCTATGGCCAGGGCTGACGGCCCAGGGCTGGTCAACGCCGTCTCGCGCACGAGGTCGAGGAGCGCGTCGCGGGCGGCCTTGGGGGTCAGGCCGTGGTCGGCGCCCTCCAGGAAGCTCAGGCGCAAGTCGCCGTAGCGGCGCAGGCGGTCGCCCTCTGCGCCGAAGAACTGCCGGAACACCTCGTGGGCCTCGCGGTCGCGGCTGATCAGCAGGTTGACCCGCACGCCGCGCGCCTGCAGGCCGCCGAAGGTCTCGCGGATCTGCCGCCGTCGGGCGCGGGCCTTGCCCTGCAGCTTGGCGCTGACCAGCGCCACGGCCGCGGCGCCGAGCTTGGCCAGCGCCAGGTCCAGGTCGATCTCGCCCCGCAGCCAGCGCATCAGGAGCTTGGCGGGCTGGCGCCACTGCTTGCGGTAGTGGCCGATCTTCTCGCTGGCCAGCTCGAAGTCGCCGTCGCGGTTCCAGATGTAGCGCAGCTGATTGACCAGGAGGATGTCGGCGATCCGGTCGTCGCGGGCGGCGGCGTTGAAGGCCGCGAAGGCGCCCGAGCAGCGGCCCACCGGCAGCACGGGACCGAGGCCGCGGGCCAGCAGCCAGTCGAAGCCCGCGCAGGCGTCCTCGATATGGCGCTCGTCATAGAGCCGCAGCGGCTCGCCGGAGAGCGGGCCGGCGGCGTCGGCCACGTCCGTGGAGTCCATGCGCAGGGAGGCGACGCCCGAGCGGGCCAGCTCTCGGGCGTGGTCCACCGCGCCCCGAGCCCAGCCGATATGCGGATCGCCGCCGGCGCTGAGCATCAACACGGTCGCGCCCCGCCTTGGCGCGCGGGGTTCGCAAAGCACGCCGCAGAGCCGCTCCTGCGGCCCGAAGCGGACCGTGGTCTCGATGAAGTCCGCGCCTGCCAGCACCGGCGGCTCGAGGTGCAGCCGGCGCGCCGGCCCGGGATCGCTCGGAACGGTCGCCGCAAGCCAGTCCACCACGGCTTCCAGGGTGGCGCGCGGCGGCAGGGCGGCGGTGGGATTGCTGACCGCCACGTCGTAGCCGGCGTAGGTGAGTTCGCTGACCGCGCTCCCGAGTTCGCGCAGCCGCCCCGCGAACCGGCTCTCGGACGGTCGGCCGCGGGCCACGATCAGGCTGGGCGGCAAGGCTTCCGCCTGGGCGGTCAGGTCCAGGACCGCGATCTC
>JAQGIX010000221.1 GCA_028290925.1 Phenylobacterium sp.
CCGCTTGATGACCAGCAGCAGCGGCCGCTCGTCCCACTTGGGATGCGGCACCCCCACCGCGGCGGCCATGGCCACCGCCGGATGAGAGCAGACCGCGTCCTCAAGGTCGAGGGTGGAGATCCACTCGCCGCCGGACTTGATCACGTCCTTCGCCCGGTCGGTGAGCCGCAGATAGCCCTCCGGATCGATGGTCGCGATGTCGCCGGTGTCGAACCAGCCGTCGTCGGTGAACGCGGCCGCGCCGTCGTGCTTGAAGTAGGCCTGGGCGACCCAGGGCCCCTTCACCTGCAGTGCGCCGGCGCTCTTGCCGTCGCGCGGCAGGATCTGGCCGGTCTCGTCGACCACCCGCAGCTGCACCCCGAACAGGCCGCGCCCCTGCTTGATCTTGCGCGCCGCGCTGGCGGCCTCGTCCTCGCCGGCGTGCTGCGGCAGCGGCCGGTTGATGACGCCCAGGGGCGAGGTCTCGGTCATGCCCCAGATCTGGTGCACCTTGCCGCCCAGCCGGCCCTCGATCCGGGCGATCAGCGCCGCGGTGGGCGCCGAGCCGCCGATCGCGATGGTCTTGACGCAGTCCAGCGCCTTGCCCGCCTGCTCCAGGTGTTCCGCCACCCCCACCCAGATGGTCGGCACGCCCAGCACGAAGGTGACGCGTTCGGCCTCGATCAGCTCGGCCACCGACTTGCCGTCCAGCGCCCGGCCCGGCAGCACCAGCTTGGCCCCCACCAGCGGAGCGGCATAGGGCGTCCCCCAGGCGTTGGCGTGGTACATCTGGGCGCAGGGCAGGATCACGTCGGCCGCCGAGAAGTTGAAGTTGTCGGGCAGGCCCAGCGCCATGGCGTGCAGCACCGTCGAGCGGTGGGAATAGAGCACGCCCTTTGGATGGCCGGTGGTGCCGGAGGTGTAGCAGAGCCCGCAGGCGGTCTTCTCGTCGAGCTCCGGCCAGGCGAACTCCGGCGAGGCCTTCTCCAGCAGCGCCTCATAGGCCAGGGTTCCGGCTGGCGATCCCGCCGGCTGCGCGCCGGCTTCGGTGAGCGCCACGAAGGTCTTCACCGTGGCCAGCTTCGGCGCGATCTCTCCGACCAGCTCGCCGAAGTTGGCGTCGAACAGCAGCAACGCGTCCTCGGCGTGGTTGGCCACCCAGGCCACCTGGTCCGGGTGCAGGCGCGGATTGATGGTGTGCAGCACCGCCCCGATACCGGTGGCGGCGAAGTAGAGCTCGAAGTGCCGGTGGGTCGACCAGGCCAGCGTCGCCACCCGGTCGCCGGGCTTCACGCCCAGCGCCAGGAGCGCGTTGGCCAGCCGCTTGGTCCGCGCCAGGGCCTGCGCATAGCCGTAGCGGTGGATCGACCCCTCGACCGTGCGCGCCACCACCTGCTGGTCCGGATGATAGAGCGCCGCATGCTCCAGGAGGCTGGGCAGCGTCAGCGGCCAGTCCATCATCAGGCCCTGCATGGAGCGCCTCCCTTGTCGTTGTTCGGACGAGGGTACGGCCGCAGCCAACCCCCTATCAACCGTCATCCCCGGCGGAACTTGCCCGCCCCGTTTGCGGGGAGGGGGCGAAGGCCATGACGGCCTATTTCGAGGACTTGGCCACGCGCTTACGGGGAGGCTTCGGCTTCGCGGGCGCCACCCAGACCCCGTCGCGCGCCACGGTCATCATATAGTTCACATCCGCGTCGTGGGACTGCCGCCAGCGGCCCGACAGCGGCTCGAACACCACGCCGAACGGGCCGTCCACGCGCACCGGCTCACCCGCCAGGAAGCCGGTGATCTCCTCGGGCGTCAGGAAGCGGTTCCAGTCGTGGGTGCCGACCGGCAGCCAGCGAAGCACATATTCCGCGCCCACCTTGGCCAAGGCGAAGGCCTTGAGCGTGCGGTTCAGCGTGGCGACGATCATCAGGCCGCCGGGCGCCAGCAGCCGCGCGCAGCTGCGCAGATATTCGCCCGGATCGGCGACGTGCTCGACCACCTCCATGTTGAGGATCAGGTCGAAGGGCCCCTCGCCTGCCGCCAGCAGCGCCTCGGCCGTGGCGCAGCGGTAGTCGATGGCCAGGCCTTGTTCCGCCGCATGCGCGCTGGCCGTGCCGATGTTGCGCTCCGAGGCGTCCACGCCGGTCACCTTGAACCCCAGCCGGGTCATCGGCTCCGACAGCAAGCCGCCGCCGCAGCCGATATCCAGCAATCGCAGCCCCTCGAACGGCCGCCGCGCCGCCCCGTCGCGGGCGAACCGGTGGAGCGCCTGGTCCCTTATGAAGCCCAGCCTGACGGGATTGAATTTATGCAGCGGCGCGAACTTGCCCTTCGGGTCCCACCACTCGGCCGCGATCCTCGAGAACCGCTCGACTTCGGCCGGATCGATGGAAGAGGACATCGTCATGCCGCCCTCATAGCCCTTGGCGCATTGCGGGAGAAGCAGCCCGCCGCTAGAACGGCCCGCTCTTTGCGAGGGGGTTCGGCGCGGGTGTCCCGGCTGGTGATGAAATTCGGCGGCGCCTCGGTGGCCGACCCAAAGCGCGTCTCCAGGACGGCGGGATCAGCGTAGTGTCCCGCCTTGTCATGAAATTTGGGGGCACGTCGGTGGCCGACCTGGAGCGTATCCGCCGCGTCGCCCGGCTGGTGAACGCCGAGGTCGAGGCCGGGCATAGCGTCGCCGTGGTGGTCTCGGCCATGGCCGGCAAGCCCAACGAGCTGGGGGCCTGGACGGACGGCGCCGGCGCCGCGGCGCAAGGGCTCGCGCCCTCCGACGATGAATACGACACGGTGGTGGCCTCCGGCGAGCAGGTGACCGCCGGTCTGCTGGCCATGACCCTGCGCAACATGGGCGTGCCGGCGCGGTCCTGGATGGGCTGGCAGATCCCGATCATCGCCGACGACGCCCACGGCCGGGCGCGCATCGACGACATCCCGCCGGAGAAGCTTGGCGCGGCCATGGACTCCGGCGAGGTGGCCGTGGTGGCGGGCTTCCAGGGCGTGACCCGCGACGGCCGCCTGGCGACCCTGGGCCGCGGCGGCTCGGACACCTCCGCCGTCGCCGTGGCCGCCGCCCTGCAGGCCGAACGCTGCGACATCTACACCGACGTGGACGGGGTCTACACCACCGATCCGCGCATCGAATCCAAGGCCCGCAAGCTGGCCAAGATCTCCTACGAGGAGATGCTGGAGATGGCCTCGCTGGGCGCCAAGGTGCTGCAGACCCGCTCGGTCGAGCTGGCCATGGCCTATCATGTGCCCGTCCGGGTGCTGTCGAGTTTTGTCGAGCCCGGCGAGGCCCCCGGTCAGGGGACCATCGTCTGCGACGAGGAGGAGATCGTGGAAAAGCGGATCGTGAGCGG
Organism: Phenylobacterium sp.; assembly: GCA_028290925.1. Classification (GTDB taxonomy): domain Bacteria; phylum Pseudomonadota; class Alphaproteobacteria; order Caulobacterales; family Caulobacteraceae; genus Phenylobacterium. Next base: position 3,333 of record JAQGIX010000221.1, read on the forward strand.
CGTGGCCTACAGCCGCGACGAGGCGAAGATCAGCCTGTTCGGCCTGCCCGACCATCCCGGCGTCTCCTCGGAGATCTTCGGGGCCCTGGCCGACGCCAACGTCAATGTCGACATGATCGTCCAGAGCCATTCGCGCCGGGCCGACACCGCCAACATGGAGTTCACCGTCGGCAAGCGCGACGCCGGCCGGGCCATGGAGATCGTGCGCCAGGTGCAGGCCCGGATCGGCTTCGAGGACGCCACTGTGGACGAGGAGGTGGCCAAGGTCTCAGTGATCGGGGTCGGCATGCGCAGCCACGCCGGGGTCGCCAAGACCATGTTCGGCGCGCTCGCCGAGAAGGGCGTCAACATCCAGGTGATCTCCACCTCGGAGATCAAGATCAGCGTGCTGATCGACGCGGCCTACACCGAGCTCGCGGTGCGCGCCCTGCACGCGGCCTACGGGCTGGATAAGCTCTAGGCTCGCTCCGCCCTTCCCGTCAGCCGGAAGGCCGCCCAGACGCCGGCGACGCCCAGCGGGATCACGGCGGCGAACACCCAGAAGCCGGCGGCCTTGGCGCTCGCGATGTTCAGGCCTGCCGAGAAGCCCGCGAGGTTGGCGGCGGCGCCGGAAATCGCCGCCCCGGCCGCGGCGCCGGTCTGGCGCACCGCGGTGATCGCCGAGGAGCCGATGGCGCGGTCCTCGTCGGAGAGCGCGGCCAGCAGGCGGCGGCCCATGAAGCTCCAGGACCAGCCGAAGGCCGCGCCCAGCAGCGCGCCGCCGAGCAGGATCCAGAGCAGCGACTGCGCCGGCGTCGCCCAGGCCAGGATCACCAGGCTCACCGGCACGCTCACGGCGCCCACGCGCACCCAGCGGGCGTCCCAGGCTCCGCTGGCGCCGGCCACCGCGAAGGCCGCGAGGGTCCAGGCCAGCGACTCCGCCCCGATCACATAGCCAGCCCACAGTGGCGACAGCCCCATGAGCGTCTGCAGGATCGGGGGGATGTATATGGCGAAGCCCATGGAGGCCGCGGTGAGCGCGAACATCGCCGCATAGCCCGACCCGCAGATGGTGGTCAGGTCGCCGGCCCGGTGCGGCAGCAGGCGCACCCTGGCGCGCGCGTCGATCCAGACCACCAGGGCCAGCCCCGCCAGACCCAGCGCCACCAGGCCCAGCGACACCGCCGCCCCCCGGGTCACGTCGGCGACCGCCACCGCCCCGACGCCCAGGCCCAGGACGGCGAGCTGCAGCCACGGGATTCCGGGACCGCCGGACCCCTTGTCGGCGCCCTTCAGCAGGAACGGCGCGGCGACGCTGAACGCCAGCGACTGGACGGCGAAGAACCAGAACACCTCGCGCCAGTGGCCGCCGACCGCGAAGATCCCGCCGATCAGCGGGCCGACCAGGGTCGCCACGCCCCAGACCCCGGAGACCGAGGCGAACACCCGCGCCAGGTGCCGCTCGGGGAACAGCAGGGCGATGGCCACCATGGCGAAGCCGGAGATCCACCCCGACCCCAGGCCCTGGACCAGCCGGCCGGTGAGGAACAGGCCCACGTTCGGCGCCGCGGCGCTCAGCACGCATCCGGCGACCATCACCAGGCCGGCGAGCGCCGTGGCCCGCCGCAGGCCGAACAGCTCGGAGAGCCGCCCGGCGCTGGCCCCCGCCAGGATCGCGCCCACCAGATAGCCGGCCGTCGCCCAGCTGAAGTAGCCGTAGCCGCCGAGCTCGCGGCCGACGCTCGGCATGATGGTTGCGGTGACTAGGCTGTCGGCGGCGTTCAGCCAGACGCCCAGGCAGATCAGCGCAAAGCGCGGCAGCCGCCCGTCGGCCAACAGGTCGGCCCAGGTGCGGGGCCCTTCGGGAGGGGCTGCGACGGAAGCCATGCCGCGCCCCTTAGCCTGATTACGCCGCTATCGCGACCGCCCGGTGGCGGGCGGCTGGACCTTGAAGCCGGGATACCAATGGGTCGCGGTGCCCGCCGTCACGTACCAGCTGAGCAGGGCGGCGCAGATCAGCGCGCCGGGGACGTAGGAGTTGGTCCGCCGGTAGGTGAAGGCGGCCAGGGCGCCCACCACCGCCAACAGCGGCACGAACTGGATCGCCACGATGGTGTTGAGCGGCTCGCTGGGGGTGGCCAAGAGGCCCGTCGCGAACAGCGTGCCGTATTCGTAGACCAGCAGCACGATGAACCCGAGGCTCATGGCGATCTTCCAGGCCCCGTGCTGCACCATGAAGCCCTCGCCCTTCACCGCCAGGCTGGCGGTGAGCGCCCGGATCGCGATCAGGAAATAGACCGCCCAGAGCAGGAAATAAGGGATCGCCATGACCGCGTGGCGGGCGTCGAACGGCTTCAGGCCGAGCACCCAGAACCGGTAGTCCACATGCCAGAGCGCATCGACGATGATGATCGACAAATAGCCCACGGCAACGGTCGCGGCCGCGATCAGCGTCGAGCCCACCCAGCGGTTGCTGAACCTCGGCTTGCCGCCCCGCAGCATGAAAGACAGCACCAGGGTGATCAGCCCGTTGACCAGCGCCCAGACCAGCAACTGGTTCTGGATCCACTCCGGGAACAGCCGCATCGGGAAGAACACCTGCCCGAGCTTCATCAGCGGATAGAAGGTCAGAGCCGGGACCGCCGCGGTGAGTGCGAAGGCCAGCCACCACTTGCCGCCCCGCCGCTCGGCGACCGGCTCCATCGGGTGGTTCAGGTTGGCGAACACCGGCAAGGTGAGCAGCAGCTCGAAAGTCCCCATCAACAGGACGATCAGGCCGGCGAAGCCGATCAGGGTGCCGATCTCCTTCCAGAGCCAGATCTGGTCGTTGGGATCCTTCGGCGCGGCGGCGCCCTGAAGGGTCTTCTGGAACCAGTCCACCGCGCCGCCGACCCCGGCCCGGCTGAAGTGCTCCCACGGGTGGGTCACCGGCGGATTGAGGAGCCGCCTGGCCGAGCCGTCGGCGAACGAGCCATAGAGCTGGCCGGGGGCCACGGGCCCGGCCACGCCGAACGCCTTGGCCATCTTCGGCGACGCCCCGACCATGGAGCCCTTCGGCACGCCCCACATCAGCGGCGCGAACTCGTCGAACTGGCCGAACACGACCTCGAGGTTGTGGAAGCTCGGCGGAGCTGCGGCGCCCAGGAAGCCGGGGGTCGAGCCCTCGAACACGATGGCCTTGTAGCCGTCCGGCTGCGACGCCGCGGCGGCGCCGACCGGCACGCCGCCCATGGAATGGCCCTCGAGCCCGATGTTGGCCTTGTCCACGAAGGGCAGGCTCTGCAGGTAGCGCAGCGCAGGCGGGCCGCCCATGTCGCGCGGCGCGAACACCGCGCCTTGCGAAGAGCCGTGGCCGGTCATGTCCATGGACAGCACCACGAAGCCGCGGCGGGCCAGTTCGATCGCGAACGGGCTCTGCATCTCGCGGGTGTTGATGTAGCCGTGGCTCAGCAGCACGCCGGGCGCCGGATGCTGCGGCGTGGCGCCTGGCGGCACATAGAGCAGCGCGCTCTGCGTGATCCCCTTGTCGCCGGCGAAGCGCACGTCCTCGATCCGCGTCCCGCCGGACGTCTGGACGGCGTGCGCCAGATAGCTGCCGATCAGGATCAGCGCCCAGCCGAGCGCGAACAAGCCCCATTTCCGCATCGCGGCGTCCCCCCAGACGTTCGTTGTTGCGCCGACGATGGGCCGGAAGCGGCCAATGCTCAAGCTCCGGCGTCATCCGGTTTCGCGGCGCGGGATGACGGGCGTTGCCTTTCGCGGGCGCGCCGAGCACCTACCTAAGCTAGGCGGAGGGGGCGCTCGCCGTGGCGCCTAGAGGGCGGGCAGTTGGCGCCAATCGCCGCAAGCGCATCTTTTGCGTCTCCGTAAGGACACGTAATGCTGGTAGGGAGCGCGCCGAAGAACAATGGGAGGCGATGCGCTTAGGCTGATGGCGGCGCCAGGGATAGCGATCCGAGGCCAGCGGAGCCTGCTCAAGCAGATTCGCGAGGCGCTCGCCTCTGGCGGCCCCGCGCAAGCGCGGCTGAACGGGGTCGTGCGCATCATCGCCCGTTCGATGGTGGCCGAGGTCTGCTCGCTCTACATGCGCCGCGCGGCCGGCGACATGGAGCTGTTCGCCACCGAGGGCCTCGATCCCAAGGCGATCCACGTCACCCGCATGAAGCCGGGCGAAGGCCTGGTGGGCGAGATCATGCGCCTCGGCCGGCCGCTCAACCTCGCCGACGCCCCGGGGCACCCGGCCTTCTCCTACCGGCCGGAGACCGGCGAAGACCCCTACCTCGCCTTCCTGGGCGTCCCGCGGCTGCGCGGCGGCCGGGCCATCGTGGTGCTGGTGGTCCAGAACCGCACCGAGCGGGTCTACACCGAGGACGAGGTGGAGGACCTGCAGATCGTCGCCATGGTGCTGGCCGAAATGGTGGCCTCCGGCGAGCTGATCTCCAACGAGGAACTGAAGGGCGTCGAACTCGCCCCGCACCGGCCCGAACGGCTGAAGGGCTCGAAGTTCTCCGACGGCCTGGCCTATGGCGTGGCCGTGCTGCACGAGCCGCCGGTCGCCCCCTCGCAGCTGCTGTCCGACGACGTGGCGGCCGAAGAGGTCCGGCTGAAGAGCGCCGTCGAGGGCCTGCAGACCCAGATCGACACCATGCTGGAGGGCCAGGCCGGCCTGATCGAGGCTTCCTTCGAGGTGCTCGAGACCTACCGCATGTTCGCCCACGACCGCGGCTGGAACCGCAGCCTGGAGGACGCGGTGCGCAACGGCCTGACCGCCGAGGCCGCCGTCGAGCGGGTCCGCTCCGAGCACCGCGCCCGGCTGGGCCAGGCGCGCGACCCCTACCTGCGCGAGCGGCTGCACGATCTCGAGGACTTGAACGACCGCCTGCTGCGCCACCTGGCCGGGGACGGCCACGTGGCTCGCACGCTGCCGGAGAACGCCATCCTGATCGCCCGCAACCTCGGGCCCGCGGACTTGCTGGAATACGACCGCACCAAGCTGCGCGGCCTGCTGCTGGAGGAAGGCTCCGCCGCCAGCCACGCCGCAATCATCGCCCGCTCCCTCGACATCCCCTGCGTCGGCCGCCTGCCGGGGCTGCGCGACCGGGTGTCGGAAGGCGACATGGTGATCGTCGACGCCGAGACGGGCGAGGCCTACCTGCGTCCACGCCCCGACGTGGTGAAGGCGATCCAGGCGCGGATCGACGTGCGCCGGCAACGCCGCGCGGAGTTCGCCAAGCTGCGCGACACCCCGGCCTTCACCCGCGACGGAGCGAAGATCAGCCTCCTGATGAACGCCGGCCTCGACGTCGACCTCGACATCCTGGTGGAGACCGGGGCGGAGGGCATCGGCCTGTTCCGCACCGAGTTCCAGTTCATGGTCGCCGAGGAGATGCCGCGTCTGAACGCCCAGACGGCGCTCTACAGCCGGGTGATGGAGGCCGCCGGCGACCTACCCGTGACCTTCCGCACCCTGGACCTCGGCGGCGACAAGGTGCTGCCCTACCTGGAGGCCGAGCGGGAGGACAATCCGGCGCTGGGCTGGCGGGCGATCCGCATGGGCCTCGACCGGCCCGCCCTGCTGCGCATGCAGCTCCGCGCCCTGATCGCCGCGGCGCGCGGCCGGCCCTTGAAGATCATGTTCCCGCTGGTCGCCAATGTGGACGAGTTCCGCACCGCCCGCGCCCTGGTCGACCACGAAGTCGCCTGGGCGCAGCGCCGCGGCCGGGCGCCGCCGTCCCGCCTGGACGTCGGGGCGATGATCGAGGCGCCGTCGCTGATCTGGCACCTCGACGCCCTGCTGCCGATGACCGACTTCGTCTCGGTCGGCACCAACGACCTGATGCAGTACCTGTTCGCCGCCGATCGCGGGAACCCCAGGGTCTCCGACCGCTACGACCCGCTGTCGCCGCCGGCGCTCCGGGCCCTGGAGCAGATCCAGCGGGCCTGCGCCGAGACCGGCACGCCGGTGAGCGTCTGCGGCGAGATGGCCGGCCGGCCGCTGGAGGCCTTCACCCTGGTCGCGCTGGGCTTCGAGGCGCTGTCGATGCCGCCCGCCGGCGTCGGCCCGGTGAAGCGCATGGTGCTGTCCTGCGATCGCGAAGCAGCCCGCCGGGGGGTTTCCGCGTTGCTGAAAAGCAGCGCTGGCTCGGTTCGCAACGAAATCGAAACCCTCGCGCGTAAAATCTACCTGGCGGTCTGATCGAACAGTGACCGATCACCGCATTGAGCACTACCGGAGCGCGTGTTACGCGAAGTTGAACCCAAGACTTCGTTTGAATCATGGGACGTTGCATCGGCCGCCAGGGTCGATGCGTGTTCGGGGGTGGCCATGCCGCTCGACGCCGGCGGACTGAGCGATTTGCACGGCGAAACGGGCCAGACGCCCGATCCCTCCCGCGTGGAAAATTACGCCCCCACCCTCCATTCCGGAACCGACATCGGCCAGGCGCTGAAGGCGATCCGCGAGTTCCGCGGCCTGTCACGCGAAGCGCTGGCCGAGACCACCCGCATCCGGGCGGCCTACCTGGCCGCCATCGAGGAGCTGCAGCTCGACAAGCTGCCCTCGCGTCCCTTCGTCATCGGCTACATCCGCGCCTACGCCCAGGCGCTCGGCGCCGATCCGGACGTGGCCGCCGAGCGGTTCAAGGCCGAGGAGCCGGTGCTCGACGAGCCGCTGCCCGAGCCGGTGGGCCTGCAAAACGACGGCGACCCGCGGCTGGCCGCCATCATCGCCGCCGCCGTGGTGATCGTCGTGGCCATCGTCGCCTGGAACGTCTTGCAGCGGGTCATGACCGACACCGCGCCCGCCCCGGCCACCGCGTCGGACACCTCGTCCGAGAAAGCGCTGGCCAATACCAAGGCCGGCCCCGTGGCGCTGGGCGCGCCGCTGCCCGCCCCGGTGGAATCCACCACCCCGCCGCCCTACGAGACACCCGGCCTTTCCAAGGCGGTCAACGCCGACGGGGTGCCCCTTTCCCCGCCGAGCGTCGCCGCGGCGCCGCCGGAACTGAACCTCGCCGCCGCCTTCACCCCGCACGGCCAGATCTACGGCGCGTCGAGCGGCCCGGTCGTCCTGCAGGCGCTGAAGCCCGCCTTCCTGGTGGTGCACGGCTCGGACGGCAGCGTCTACTTCGCCCGGCAGCTCGCCGAGGGCGAAGCCTATAGGACCCCGGCCATCGGCGGCCTCACCGTCGACGTCTCCGAGCCTGAGGCCTTCCAGGTCTTCGTCTCCGGCCAGTCAAAGGGCGTCCTGCCCAGGCCGCTCACCGACATCTCCGGACTGCTGGGCGCGACCTCGGCGCCCAAGGCCGCGGCTGCGAAGCCCGCCACCTCGGCCGCCTCCGCGGTGAAGCCCGCGGCCTCGGCGCCGAAGCCAGCCGCCGCCGCGAAGCCGAAGGCCGACACCGCGAAGGCCGACCCGCCCTTCTAGTCGGTAGGCCTCATCCGGCCACAGGCGTTCGGCCGGCCTTGGGCTTTCCTCGCAAACCGCCTATTTTCGTAGGCCCATGACCGCGCAAGACCCCGCCCACCACCGTCCCTGGCGCGCCATCCAGCGCCGGCCCAGCCGCAAGATCCGCGTGGGCGACGTCGAAGTGGGCGGCGATGCGCCGATCACCGTCCAGTCGATGACCAACACCCTGACCGCCGACGCCGCGGCGACCATCGACCAGATCCGCCAGCTGGAGGAGGCGGGCGCCGACATCGTCCGCGTCTCCTGCCCGGACGAAGCCTCCACGGCGGCCTTCAGCACGATCGCCAAGGCCGCCAAGGTCCCGCTCGTCGCCGACATCCACTTCCACTACAAGCGCGCCATCGAGGCGGCCAAGGCCGGCGCAGCCTGCCTGCGGATCAATCCCGGCAACATCGGCTCGGCCGACCGGGTGCGCGAGGTGATCCAGGCGGCCCGCGACCACGGCTGCTCCATGCGGATCGGCGTCAACGCCGGCTCCCTCGAACGCGAGCTCCTGGAGCGCTACGGCGAGCCCAGTCCCGAGGCCATGGTCGAGAGCGCGCTGAGCCACGCCCGCATCCTGCAGGACCACGACTTCCACGAGTTCAAGATCAGCGTGAAGGCCTCCGACGTCTTCATGACGGTCGCCGCCTACCAGATGCTGTCCGAGGCGATCGACTGCCCATTGCATCTGGGCGTCACCGAAGCCGGCGCCGCGCGCTCGGGCACGGTGAAATCCTCGATCGGCATGGGCAGCCTGCTGTGGGCGGGTATCGGCGACACCATCCGCGTCAGCCTCGCCGCCGACCCGGTGGAGGAGATCAAGGTCGGCTTCGACATCCTCAAGGGGCTGGGCCTGCGCCACCGCGGCGTGAACATCATCGCCTGCCCCTCCTGCGCGCGGCAGGGCTTCAACGTCATTCAGACCGTGGAGGCGCTGGAGCAGCGGCTGGCGCACATC
>JAQGIX010000228.1 GCA_028290925.1 Phenylobacterium sp.
CCACGGTCTCGGCCCGCCGGATCACCAGGGCGTTCAACAGCAGGCCGACCCCCAGGCTGGCGCTGACCACGATGGCCAGGGCGATCAGCAGGCCGTCGGCGGTCCGTTGCTCGAAGTCGCGCTGTCCGGCGGCGTCACGCCCGATGACCAGCAATGCGCCACCCGGCAGCCGGGCGGCCGTGACGTTCAGCGTGATCGGCCCGGCCTCGGTCCGCGACCGCACCTTGCTCCAGTCGCCGGTCGGCGGCGGCGTTGGGGGCGTCAGCAGGTCGCCGCCCATGTGCCGCCCGGCGGCGTCGAACACCGCATAGTGGGCCTCCGGAGCCGCCAGCCGCGAGCGACGCTCCATCCGCACGGCCAGGCCATGAACGCCCTCCAGCGCGAAGGCCTCCATGAGGATCTGCCGCTCCGCCAGGGCGGCGTCGCGCTCGCGGTGGAGAAACACGTCCTCGGCCGCCAGGTTGACCAGGTAGAAGGCCACGGCCACGGCGCCCAGCACGGTGATCATCGCAAAGGCCGTGAAGGCCAGCGGCCGCAGCCGCAGCGAGGGCGCCTTCCAACGGCTCGTCATGGCTGCGGGGCCGCGGTCGCAGGCGCCATGGGGGTCCTTCCCTCTTTGGGACCTGGCCCCCTCCTTGGGACCTGAGCGGCCGCCGTCCGGGACCGCCCGGCGCGAGCTTACACCCTTGTTCGTCCGGAGCGAGGCGCTGCGGCGCGGGCCGGGAATGTCCCCTGGCCGGCTACAGGCCCTTCGGCGGATCCGCGCGCAGGCCGCCCACCGGGGTCAGCACCAGGCGTTCGATGATCTCGGCCATGGTGGCCACATCCACCGCCTCGAGATCGCGCAGCCACCACGCCACCAGGTTCAGGATCGTCGAGACCAGATGCAGCTGGATCAGGTCGTCGAGCGGGCTGGCCGGCTGGCGGGTGTTGGCCACCGTGACCAGGCACTGGCGGAGCATCTCGGCCCTGACCGTCTGGCCCGAGCCGCCGGCGATCAGCGCCCGGTACAGCGCCAGGTGCTCGAGCACGAAATCGCACAGCGAACGCGCCGCGCCGCGCCGATCGCGCTGCTGCAGGAGCGGCCGGATGCGCGCCAGAAACGCCTGGGTCAGCAGGTCGGCCACGTCGGCCAGCAGGGCTTCCTTGTCGACGTAGTGGCGGAAGAAGGTGGCGTAGCCGACCCCGGCCCGGGCGGCGATGGCGCGCACGGTGATCGCCTCCAGCGGCCGGTCTTCGGCAAGCTCGGTCATGGCCTGCCGCAACGCCTGGCGTGTCCGCACAACACGGGCGTCCGAAAGCCTTGACATGGGCGGGGCAGACTCCGTTATGATCCACAGTGTATCGTAACTGGGACCAGCCATGACCAGGGCGACGACTTAACGCAAGGCCCGCGCGAAAGACACGGCGACGCACGATCGCCGACGCGGCCTCTGCGACGACAACATCAGGCTGGGAGGGACGGCATGACGATTTCCAAGCGGCAGACGGTGATGCTGGCGGGCGCAGCGGCCGCGGTATCGGGCTTCCTGCTGGTCCAGGCCTCGCAGCCGGCCCACGCCGACGCGCAGGCGACAGCGGCGCCCGCGCGCGTCGACGACTTCCTGCTGGCGGACCAGGACCTGGTGGGTCGCCAACTCTATCGCTTGAGCGGCGACAAGGCCGTCGTCCTGGTAACCTACCAGGCGGGCGACAAGCAGGTTCACGCCGACGCCCGGGCGCTGATGGCGCTGAAGGCGGACTATGCCGGCAAGGGCGTCGAGATGCTCGCCGTCGACTCCCGTATCGGCGAGACCCGCCCGGCGGTGATCGCCGACGCCAAGGCCGCCGGGCTCGATATGCCGATCCTGTTCGACTACGAGCAGCTGGTCGGCGAGGCGCTGGGCGTGACCCGCGCCGGCGAGGTGATCGTGGTTGATCCCCGCAGCTGGACCGTCGCCTATCACGGCGCGCTGAGCGGCCCGGCCGGCGAGCCCTACGCCAAACAGGCCGTGGACGCCCTGGTCGCCGGCCAGAAGGTGGCCATGGCCGCCCACCCGGCCCGGGGCGCGGCGATCGCCTTCCCGGAGCGGGCGCACGCCGCCAGCTTCGACCAGATCTCCTACGCCAAGGCCGTGGCCCCGATCATCCAGGCCAAGTGCGCCGGCTGCCACCAGCCGGGCGGGATCGGCCCGATGCCGCTCAACAGCTATGCGCAGGTGAAGGGCTTCTCGCCGATGATCCGCGAGGTCATCCGCACCCATCGCATGCCGCCCTACCAGCCCGACGAGACGGTGGGCCACTTCCAGGAAGACGGGCGCCTGTCGCCGGCCCAGATGAAGACCCTGGTGCACTGGGTGGAAGCCGGCGCGCCGCGCGGCGCGGGCGAGGATCCGCTGGCCAAGATCAAGTTCCAGGCGCCCGAGTGGCCGCTCGGCCTGCCCGACAAGATCGTCGAGATCCCGGAGGTGAAGATCCCGGCGAGCGGCGTGCTCGAGTACCAGTACCCCAGCGTGCCGGGCGTCATGACCGAAGGCCGCTGGCTGCGCGCCACGGCCTTCCGGATCAGCGACCGCCAGGCCGTGCACCACATCCTGACCGGCGTCGCGCCGAAGGACCAGCCGGCCGGCGCGACGGTCACCCAGAGCCCGTTCACGACCCTGCTCCACGGCTACGTGCCGGGTATCGGCTACCAGAAGACGGCTCCGGACACCGGCATCTGGGTGCCGCCGGAAAGCGGGCTCGGCTTCCAGGCCCACTACACGACCTACGGCCGCGAGACGACCGCCAAGACCCAGGTCGGCATGTACTTCTATCCGAAGGGCGAGACGCCGAAGTACCCGCGGCGGACCTTCGGAATCTTCGACTTCTCGATCGTCATCCCGGCGGGCGAGGCGGAGCACAAGGAGGTCGGCTACATCGAGATCCCGAAGGACGCGGTGATCTACGCCTTCACGCCCCATTCCCATAAGCGCGGCGTCACGGCCAACGTCTCCATCCGCTATCCGAACGGCAAGGAGGAGATGCTGCTGGCGATGCCGCGGTACAACTTCAACTGGCAGTACGACTACGTGCTGGCCAAGCCGCTGGCCGTGCCGGCCGGCTCGAAGATCATCACCCACTGGATCTACGACAACTCGAAGCGCAACCCGGACAATTCGGACCCGGACAAGACGGTGTACTGGGGCGAGCAGAGCTTCGAGGAGATGCTGGCCGTCTATATCCACTATCGCTGGGTGGGCGAGACCGCGAAGGCCCCGCGGGACGACTACGACAAGCTGATGCAGGCCAACGCGATGATCGGCGTGCTCGACGACAATATGGACGGCAAGATCGAACTGGCCGAGCTGAAGGGCGGACCCCAGAGCCCGTCGACCATGCTGAAGAAGTACTTCGCCGTGATCGACACCGACCACGACGGCTCGATCGACAAGGCCGAGCTGGCGGCGGCGGCCAAGCTGTTGCCCAGGCGCGGCGGCGCCACCCGCGCCGCTCAGACCCCGCCCGCGCCGCCCGCGCCGTCCTCGGCAGCC
>JAQGIX010000240.1 GCA_028290925.1 Phenylobacterium sp.
CGGTTCCTGGCGTCAGGGCTGGAAGACGGGCTGATCCGCGACGCCGTGGTCGCCCAGACCGACGCCCAGGCCAAGGCGCTGTGGGCGATCCGCGAGAACCAGTCGCCGGCCCAGAAGCCGGAGGGCGCCACCTGGAAGCACGATGTCTCGGTGCCGGTGAGCCAGGTCGCGACCTTCCTGGAGCAGGCGACGGCGGCCATGCGGACCTTCGCCCCCGGCGCCCGGATCGCCGCGTTCGGCCACGTGGGCGACGGCAACATCCACTACGACGTGCTGCGGCCCGACGGCGGCTCCGACGCCGAGCATTCGGCCAAGCGCGAGGCAGGCAGCCGGATCGTCCACGACCTGGTGGTCTCGCTTGGCGGCTCGATCAGCGCCGAGCATGGCCTGGGGTCGATGAAGACGGCCGAGGCGCTGCGCTACAAGAGCCCAGTGGAAGTCGAGGCGATGCGGGCGATCCGCCTGGCGCTGGACCCCAAGCGGATCATGAACCCCCGTGTCTTGTTCTGACGGCCAAGCCGCGCCAAAGGAGAGCCATGCTGATCGTCCTCTCCCCGGCCAAGGCGCTCGACTTCACCGCGGCGTCCGAGAGCGCGCCCCTGAGCCAGCCGCAGCTGGCCGACCAGACCGCGGAGCTGGCCAAGACCACGCGGCGGCTGACCGCCCGCGACCTGAAGCGGCTGATGTCGCTGTCGGACAATCTGGCGAAGCTGAACCGCGAGCGGTTCCAGGCCTTCGACCCGGCCTCGGACGAGGGGCTGCAGGCGGCCTTCGCCTTCAACGGCGACGTCTATGCCGGCCTGAAGGCGCGGGAGCTGGACAAGAAGGGCCTCGCCTGGGCGCAGGATCACGTGCGGATCCTCTCCGGTCTCTATGGCGTGCTACGGCCGCTCGATGCGATCCAGCCCTACCGGCTGGAGATGGGCGTGCGGCTGAAGACCCGGCGCGGCCAGAGCCTCTACGACTTCTGGGGCCCGCGGATTTCCCAGGCCCTCAACGAGGCTGCTGAGGGCCAAAAGGACAAGACCCTGGTGAACTGCGCCAGCGGCGAATATTTCGGCGCTGTGGACCGCAAGGCGCTGACGCTGCCGGTGGTGACCTGCCGCTTCCTCGAGGAGAAGGACGGCGAGGCGCGGATGATCTCCTTCTTCGCCAAGAAGGCGCGGGGCTTGCTGGCGCGTTTCGCCATCGACCACCGCATCGACAAGGCGGCCGAGCTGAAGGACTTCAAGTCCGAGGGCTACCGGTTCGTCGCCGGCCTTTCCACGGACGAGGATCTCGTCTTCGCCCGGCCGCAGCCGCCGCCTGTCGCGCAACAACGCAGGGAGGCGGCCGGTGCCTGACTATGGGCTCAAGGGCCACGCGGCGGTGATCACCGGCTCGACGAGCGGCATCGGCCAGGCGATGGCGCACGCCCTGGCCGCCGAGGGCGTCAACGTCCTGCTGAACGGCTTCGGGGATCCGGCCAGGATCGAGGCCGACCGCGCAGCCCTGGAGGCCGAGACCGGCGTCCGCGTGCTCTACCACGGCGCCGACATGACCAAGCCGGATCAGATCGCCGACATGGTCGGTTCTGCGCACCGCGAATTCGGCCGGCTGGACATCCTGCTGAACAACGCCGGCATCCAGCACGTGGCCCCGATCGAGGAGTTCCCGGTCGAGAAGTGGGACGCGATCATCGCCATCAACCTGACCAGCGCCTTCCACGCCACCCGCGCGGCGATCCCGCTGATGAAGGCGCAGGGGCGCGGCCGGATCGTCAACCTGGCCTCGGCGCACGGCCTCGTCGCCTCGCCCTTCAAGTCGGCCTATGTGGCGGCCAAGCACGGCATCGTCGGCTTCACCAAGTCGGCGGCCCTGGAGCTGGCGCGCAGCGGCGTGACGGCCAACGCCATCTGTCCGGGCTATGTGAAGACGCCGCTGGTGGAGGCCCAGATCGCCGACCAGGCGAAGGCGCGCGGCATCCCCGAGGACCGTGTGGTCGAGGAGGTGATCCTCGCCGCCCAGCCCAACAAGAGCTTCGTGGAGTACGAGCACCTGGCGGGCCTGCTGCTCTATCTGGTCTCCGACATGGGCGCCTCGACCACCGGCGCCGCGCTCTCCGTGGACGGCGGCTGGACCGCCGCCTGAGCCTCTTGACGCGGCCCGTCGATCCGGGGCCTTTGCCTTCCCAACAATCGTTTGAATACGAGAGGGAGGCGTATCGATGGCCTACAAGCCGTTCGACCTGACGGGCAAGGTGGCGCTGGTCACCGGGGGCAACAGCGGCATCGGGCTCGGCATGGCCGACGCCATGGCCCAGGCCGGCGCCGACGTGGTGATCTGGGGGACCAACGCGGGCAAGAACGCCGCGGCGGAAGCCCAGCTCAAGGCCCACGGCCGGCGCGTCATGACCCAGGCGGTCAACGTCGCCGACGAGCAGCAGGTCATTTCCGGCATGGCCGAGGCGGCCGCCAAGATGGGCCGCATCGACACCGTCATCGCCAACGCCGGGGTGGGGGGCGGCGCCAAGTCGTTCTCGGAGTTCTCCACCGAGACCTACCGGCGGGTGCTGTCGGTCAATCTGGACGGGGTGTTCTTCACCTTCCGCGAGGCCTGCAAGCATATGGTCGAGCGGGCGAGCGGCGGCGATCCCGGCGGCTCGCTGATCGTCACCTCCTCGCTGTCGGCGATCGACGGGGCGGCGCGCAACCAGGCCTACGCCTCGACCAAGGGCGCGGTGATCTCGATGATCCGCGCCATCGCCGTGGAGCACGCCCGCTACGGCGTGCGCGCCAACGCCGTCCTGCCCGGCTGGATCGCCACCGACATGACCCAGGGCGCCCAGGACAACGACAAGTTCACCGACCAGGTGATCAAGCGCGTGCCGTTCCGCCGTTGGGGAGAACCCGCGGACTTCGGCGGCATCGCCGTCTATCTGTCTTCGGACGCCTCCAGCTTCCACACCGGCGACAGCTTCCTGATCGACGGCGGCTACGCGATCTTCTGATGAGGACGACCATGGGCCTGCACACCCCCCTCTGCGATCTTCTCGGCGTGAAGCACCCGATCATGCTGGCCGGCATGGGCGGAGTCTCCTACGCCGAACTGGCGGCGGCGGTGTCCAACGCCGGCGGCTACGGCGTGCTGGGCATGGCCGGGCGCGGGCCGGACTTCATCCGCGAGCAGATGCGGACCGTGAAAAAGCTCACCGACCAGCCGTTCGGGGTCGACCTGCTGGCCGCCTCGCCCGACAGCCTGCTGGCCTCGGTGGACGTGATCATCGAGGAGGGCGCCTCGTCCTTCGTGGCCGGGCTGGGCGTGCCCATGCCGATCCTCGAGAAGCTGAAGACCGCGGGCCTGAAGGTCATGGTGGTCTGCGGCGCGGTGAAGCACGCGGTCAAGGCCGAGCAGGCCGGCTGCGACGCGGTGATCTGCCAGGGCGGCGAGGGCGGCGGCCACACCGGCCTGGTCGGCACCCTGCCGCTGGTGGCCCAGGCCGTGGAGGCGGTGAAGATCCCGGTTGTGGCGGCCGGCGGGCTCTACGACGGTCGGGGCCTGGCGGCCTCCCTATGCCTGGGCGCCGTGGGCGTCTGGATGGGCACGCGGTTCATCGCCTCGCAGGAAGCGCACGCCGGTGACCTCTATCGCGAGGTGATCGTCGAGGCCACCGACGAGGATACGGTGCGCACGCGGAGCTACTCCGGCAAGCCGATGCGGGTGAAGAAGAACCCCTACGTCGCCGACTGGGAGAGCCGGCCCGCAGACATCCAGCCGTTCCCGCAGCAGGCGATCCTGTCATCGCGCGCCGGAGTGATGGGCGGCATCGGCGGCCAGATCGAAGGGCTCGATCCCGATCGTTCGGCCTTCGCCATGGGCCAGTCGGCGGGGGGCATCCACGACGTCCTGCCGGCCGGTGAGATCGTCCGGCGGATCATCGCCGAGGCGGAAGCCGCGCTCGACATGGCCACGGCCTTCCGGACCCGCGCGGCGGAACCGGCCTAAGGCGCCGAGGCCAGGTACCCTGGCGGATCCTTCAGGAAGCCGCTGAAATCGGCGAGGCAGGCGCGCCAGGCGCCGACGTGGGTCAGCATGTCCTGGCGGCTGGCGCTGGCGAACACCAGGGACGAATAGAGCACGTGCGGCTTGCCCGCCCTGTCCTGATAGAGGCGGCAGGTGAGCGAACTCTGATTGAAGCTGTTGATCTCGGCGATGGTCGCGGTGCGCGCGTCGGCCACGGCGTCGAACTGCACGGCCTTGCAGAGGTGGCCCTGCGGATTGCAGCCGCCGAACTGCACCGCAAACGAGCCCGCCGGCGAGGTCGCCTTCAGGATGACGTTCTCGGCGTCGTGCGAGGCTATCTGGGCGGGCGCGTCCACGCTGGCGAGCAAGGCCATCATGCTGGCCGGCTCGCGCGCATCCAAGGGGCCGCCGGCGGCCGCCAGCGGCGGCGCGG
>JAQGIX010000283.1 GCA_028290925.1 Phenylobacterium sp.
GGGCGCCCAGGCGCTGAGCGACAAGAACTTCCAGAAGATCGAGAAGCTGACGGCCTGGGCGGAAGAGCGCGGCCACACGATCCTGGAGCTGGCGTTCGCCTGGCTGCTGGGACACCCGGTGGTCTCCTCGGTGATCGCCGGCGCCACCTCGCCCGAGCAGGTGAAGGCCAACGCGGCCACCGCCGAATGGGCGCTGACGCCGGATGAGGTCGCCGAGGTCAGTAAGCTGGTGGCCTGACATTTCATCCGCTCGTCCCCGCGCAGGCGGAGACCCGGGCGGTGGTTGGGGTTGCGCGACGCGGCGTTAGCTGTTGCTGACTCGGCTTTGGTCCCCGCCTGCGCGGGGATGAGGGGGTTTCTTATGTACGACCTCTTGAAAGGCCTGCGCGTGGTGGAGGGCTCGGCCTTCGTGGCCGCGCCAACCTGCGGGCTGTATCTCGCCCAGTTCGGGGCCGAGGTGATCCGCTTCGACAACATCGGCGGCGGGCCGGACTTCCGCCGCTGGCCGCTCGCCGACAACGGGTCGAGCCTCTACTGGGAGGGGCTCAACAAGGCCAAGAAGTCGGTCGCCCTCGACCTCACCCGGCCGGAAGGCCGCGAGATCGCCCAGGCCCTGGCCACCGCGCCGGGCGACGAGGCCGGGCTGTTCGTCACCAACTTCCCGGTGGACGGCTTCCTGTCCTACGAGACGCTGGCCAAGCGCCGCGCCGACCTGATCTGCGTGCGCGTCATGGGCTGGGCCGACGGCTCGCAGGGCATGGACTACACGATCAACGCAGCCCTCGGCCTGCCGCAGATGACCGGGCCGGCGGACGACCCGCGGCCGGTCAACCATGTGCTGGCCGCCTGGGACCTCCTGACCGGCGCCTATTGCGCCTTCGCCCTGGTCTCGGCGCTGATGGCCCGCCAGCGCGACGGCCAGGGCCGCGAGATCCGCGCGCCGCTGTCCGACATCGCCGCGGCCACCATGGCCAACCTGGGCTTCATGGCCGAGACCCTGTTCGCCGGCCACCAGCGCCCGCGCATGGGCAACGACATCTACGGCGCCTTCGGCCGCGACTTCACCACCAAGGACGGCGAGAAGCTGATGCTGCTGGCGATCACGCCCAGGCAGTGGTCGAAGGCCCTAGAGGCGCTCGGCATCTCACCCGAGGTCGCCGCGCTGGAGGGCGAGCTCGGCGTCTCCTTCGCCACCGACGAGGGGCTGAGGTTCACCCACCGGGCTCGCCTCTATCCGCTGTTCGAGCGCGCGTTCGCGGCGAAGACCGCCGCGCAGCTGGCGCCCGCCTTCGACGCCGGCGGCGTCACCTGGGGCGCCTACCAGCCGCTGGAGGCCGCGCTGCAGGACCCCCGGCTCTATAAGGACAATCCGCTGTTCCAGGACGTGCGTCACCCGAGCGGCCTGAGCTATCCCGCGCCGGGCGCCATGGGGACCATCCCGCAGGACGCGCGGGCGCCGGTGCGTCCCGCACCCCGGCTGGGGGAGCACACCGACGAGGTGCTGGCCGAAGTGCTCGGCATGGGCGCCGCCGAGATCGCCCGGCTGCACGATCAGGGCGTGGTCGCCTCTTAATCTTGACCGTCATCCTCGGCTCGACCGAACGGCGATGCGGGGAACCCAAGCTGAATCCGCAGATCGGGCCCGGGCCGTTCGGGTCCGCGGATCGCGCGGGCGCGCGACCGGAGGATGACGGCGGAATTGGCGGCGGAGAGGTCCGGCGGTGGTCAACCGCGGCCCCAGGGCCCATCTCTCTGATGGGAATCCGGGAGGATCGAGATGGCGCGGACGGCTGCAACCAGGACCACCGGCAGGCCTGACGTCTGGCTGGCGGCGGGGGTTCGGACCCCGTTCGCGCGGGTGAACGGCCCGCTCGCGCACCGGGACGCGCTGCAGCTCTCCGTACCGGTGGTGAAGGCCATGCTGGCGCAGGGCGCGCGGCCGGACCTGGCGGTCTGGGGCGCGGTGATCCCCAGCCTCGGCTGGAGCAACATCGCCCGCGAGGCGCTGATCGAGGCGGGCGGCGACCGCACCATCCCGGCCTTCTCGACGGTGATGGCCTGCTCCACCAGCATGGTGGGGGCCTTCGAGGCGGCCGGCCTGCTGGACGACCGGGACCGCAGCCTCGCCCTGGTGGGCGGCGCGGAAAGCATGACCCGCGTGCAGATCGGCCTGTCCCAGGCGCTCTCCGACGACCTGCGCGGCCTGATGGAGGCCCGCAACATGAGCCAGCGGTGGGCGGCGCTCAGGCGGGTGAAGCCTGGGGACATCCGGCTCGACATCCCGCAGATCAAGAACCGCGCCACCGGCAAGTCGATGGGCGAGCACACCGAGGAGATGGCCAAGGGCTGGGCGATCAGCCGGCTGGAACAGGACGAACTGGCGCTGACCAGCCACCAGAGGGCCGCCGCCGGCTGGACGCGCGGCTTCTTCGACGACCTGGTCATCCGGCTCGACGAGACCGGCCGCGACACCACGGTGCGCGCCGACACCAGCCTGGAGAAGCTCGGCAAGCTGGCGCCCTCCTTCGACCGGACGAGCGGCGCGGGCACGCTTACCGCCGGCAATTCCTCGCCGCTGACCGACGGCGCGGCGGCGGTCTGGGTCGCGACGGCCAAGGGCCTGGAGCGGCTGCCGGCCGCCACCCCGCGGGTGCGGCTGGTGGACTTCGAGGTCAACGCCATCGACCTGTTCGACGAGTACCTGCTGATGGCGCCGGCCTATGCGATCCCGCGCCTCCTGGCCCGCAACGGCCTGATCTACGAGGACGTGGCGCTCTGGGAGATCCACGAGGCCTTCGCTGCCCAGGTGGCGACCCACATCAAGGCCCTGCAGGACGCGACCTTCCTCAAGGACAAGGTGGGGATCGCGCCGAAGTTCGGCCGCTTCCCCGTCGAGCGGATGAACCCCAACGGCGGCTCGACCGCGCTCGGCCATCCGTTCGCAGCCACCGGCGCGCGCATCCTGTCGCAGGCGGTGAAGGAGCTGGCGGCCCTACCGGCCGGAAGCTGGGCGGTCGTCAGCATCTGCGCCGACGGCGGCCAGGGCTCGGTCGCGTTGTTGCGCAACGGTTGAGGCGGCCTCGATCGGGCGGCGTCGACGCCTTATGTTCGACAAGGCTGGAGATCAGCCTTGCCGCCCAGTAGTCAGGCCGGACGGACCGGCCGCGGTGGAGATATGACCTTGCGCTATGGAATGCTGGCGGCCGCCGCCCTGGTTCTTGCAGCCGGCGTCGCCAAGGCCGCCTCCGATCCCGCCGCGGCGCGGGCGGACGGGCTCTGCAACGGCGTGCTGGAAGCGGTGAAGCAGGCCAAGGGCGCCGGCGCCGAGGCCCGCGCGCAACGCATCCAGCCGGTGGTGCAGCAGGGCTTCAACCTGCCGGTCATGGCGCAGTTCGCCATCGGCGAGCCCTGGACGAGGATGAGCCCCGCCGACCACGCCGCCGTCGAGGCGGCGCTCGCCCGCTACACCGCCGCCCGCTACGCCCATGAGTTCGACAGCTACAGCGGCCAGCAATGCGTGACCGACGAGGCGGTGGTGACCCGCGGGCCGGACAAGCTGGTGAAGTCGAAGATCGTCGACAAGGGCGACGCCTCGCCGGTGAACTACCGGCTGCGCGAGTACGGCGGCGCCTGGAGGGTGATCGACATCTACTACAACGGCGTCAGCCAGCTCGCGACGCAGCGGGCGGACTTCGCCTCGGTGGTCCGCACGTCCGGGGCCCCGGGCCTGGTGGCCAAGCTCAACGAGCTGACGGCGAAGATGCGCTGAGCGGCCCGGCGGCCACGCCGAGCAGCGCCGGCAGCACCACCAGGGTGACGGCCAGCGTCGCGGTCAGCGAGATCAGCAGCAGCACGCCGAGGCTGGCGGTCCCGGGATGTTGGGACAGGCTGAGCGCGCCGAAGGCGACGCCGGTGGTCAGGGCGCTGTAGAGCACGGCGCGGGTCAGGCTCGAGCGCAGCAGCAATCTCTCCCCGCCCCGCCAGGCGACCACGAAGTAGATGTTGAACGAGACGCCGATGCCCAGCAGCAGCGGCAGGGCGATGAGGTTCTCCAGGTTGATCTCCTGGCGGAACAGCACGCAGGCGCCGAGCGTCAGCAGGCCCGTCAGAAGCACCGACGTCAGGGTCAAGAGCACGGCGCGCACGCTGCGCAGGGCCAGGCTCAGCAGGGCGGTGATGGCGATCAGCGACAGGATCGCGGCCTGGCCGAAGGCGCCGAGCATCAGCTGGCGGGTCTGGGCCACGGCCACCGGCGGCCCCACCGCGCCCGGCGCCACGCGCTGCACGGCCTGCACGAAGTGGCGCAGGCCGTGGCGGTCGCCATACGGCGCGATCGGCGAGATCTGCACCCGGGCGCGGCCGTCGGGCGTCAGCCAGTCGGCCTTGATCTCGGGGGGCAGGCTTTCGAGGGTGACCGGCGCGGCCGAGAGCAGGTTGCGCACCTGGCCGAGGGCGTCGGGCAGGCCGGCGACCAGGGCCGCCTGCAGCCGGGCGCGCACCTGCGGCGGACCCGCCTGCGCGGCCTGCAGCAGG
>JAQGIX010000295.1 GCA_028290925.1 Phenylobacterium sp.
CTGGCCGAGCTGATGAAGCCCTCGCCGGCCGGGCGGGGCCAGACGGCCTTGGTCGACCGCGCGGCGGCCGCAGCGAGCGCCCATCCGCAAGGCGCGAGCCTCTACGCCGGAGCCTGCGCCAGCTGCCACGAGCCCGGCGCGCCGATGATGCAGCAAGGCCGCCCGCCGCTGCCGCTCGGCACCCCGCTGCACGAGGCCGATCCGCGCGACACCCTCCAGATCATCCTGCAGGGCCTCGACCCCCCGCTCGGCGGCGCCGGGCCCTACATGCCGGCCTTCGCCTCCAGCCTCACCGACCCCCAGGTCGCCGAGATCGCCGCCTATGTGCGCGCCCGCTTCAGCGATCGTCCCGCCTGGTCTAACCTCACCGCGGCCGTCGCCAAGGCGCGCAGTGAGGGGGCGTCGTGACCATCACGCTCAACGTCAATGGCGCCGACCACACGGTGGACGCCGCGCCCGAGACGCCGCTGCTCTATGTGCTCAGGAACGACCTGCAACTGAACGGCGCGAAGTTCGGCTGCGGCCTCGGCCAATGCGGCGCCTGCACCGTGCAGGTGGATGGGAAGGCCGCCTATTCCTGCCTGCTTCCGGTCTCGGCGGCTGCGGGACGCAAGGTGCGAACCGTCGAAGGGCTCGGAACCGTCGAACGTCCCGGCGCGCTGCAGAGGGCCTTCGAGACCGAGCAGGCCGCCCAGTGCGGGTACTGCATCGCCGGCATGATCATGCGCGCCCAGGCGCTGCTCGACGCCAACCCGCGTCCCAGCGAGGCGCAGATCCGCGCGCACATGCAGCCCAACCTCTGCCGCTGCGGCACCCACATGCGCATCCTGCGCGCCATCCGCCGCGCCGCCGGCCTGCCGGTCGAGGCCGCATGAGCGCCGTGACCGATTTCTCCCGGCGCGGGGTGCTCTCAGCCGGCGCCCTGGTCGTCGCCTTCTCGCTGGCGCCCCGGGCGCTCGGCCAGGAAGGCGGGGCCGGCCCAAAGCCCGTCGCGCCCGGACTTCCCGGCAGCCTGAAAACCACGCCCCTGCTGGACGCCTGGATCCGCATCGACGCCGAGGGCATCACCGTCTTCACCGGCAAGGCCGAGCTCGGCCAGGGCATCAGGACCGCGCTCATCCAGGTGGCCGCCGAGGAGCTGGACGTGCCGCCGGCCGCCATCCGCCTGGTCACCGCTGACACCGGCCGCACCCCCAACGAGGGCGTCACCGCCGGCAGCCACTCGCTGCAGGACTCCGGCACGGCGATCCTCAACGCCGCGGCCAACGTGCGGATGCTGCTGGGTCAGGCCGCCGGCCAGAAGCTGGGCGTCGCGCCCGAGGCGCTCGTCACCACCGGCGACGGTGGCTTCAAGGCCCCCGACGGCCGCACCGCGCGCTACGCCGACCTCGCCGCCGGCCTGTCGCTGCATGTGCCCGCGCAAGCCGGGGTCCCGACCCGCCCGCTGGCCGCGCGCCGCACGCTCGGGACAAACCTGCCGCGGGTGGACATCCCGGCCAAGGTCACCGGCGGCCAGGCCTACGTCCAAGACCTGCGGCTGCCCGGCATGCTGCACGCCCGCGTGGTGCGCGGCCCCAGCGACGGGACCGAGCTGAAGGCCCTCGACCTGGCCGCCGTCGCCGCCATGCCCGGCGTGGTCAAGGTGGTCCGCAACGGCCGCTTCGCCGCGATCGTCGCCGAGCGGGAATGGACCGCCATCCAGGCTCTGCAGCGCCTGCAGCAGGCCGGCTGGACGCGCACCGCCCCGCCGCTGCCCGCCGCCGATCCGCTGAGCTCGCTGCACGGCGCCTCCGAGGACGAGACCATCCTCGACCGCACGGCCCTGGCGTCCGGGCCCGTGCGCACCATCCAGGCCCGCTACTCCCGGCCGTGGCTGATGCACGGCGCTATCGGCCCCTCCTGTGCGGTCGCGCACTTCCAGGACGGCCAGCTCACCGTCTGGACCCACACCCAGGGCGTCTATCCGCTGCGCGGCGCCATCGCCAAGCTGGTGGGCCTGCCGCCGGACAAGGTCCGCTGCATCCATACCGAGGGCGCCGGCTGCTATGGCCACAACGGCGCCGATGACGTGGCCGGCGACGCCGCGCTGGCGGCCATGGCCGTGCCCGGCCGGCCCATACGCCTCCAGTGGATGCGCGAGCAGGAGCACGGCTGGGAGCCACTGGGCTGCACCCAGCTGGCCCAGGCCCAGGCCGGCCTCGACGCCTCCGGGCGCATCGCCAGCTGGCGCTTCGACGTCTGGAGCCACAGCCACAACGGCCGGCCGGTCACCGCCGGCGGCCTGCTGGCCGGCGCTGAGGTCGACCCGCCGTTCCCGCCGCAGGTCCCGCGCCCGATCCCGATGCCGGAGGGCGGCGGCGACCGCAACGCCATCCCGCTCTACGCCGTCCCCGACGCCCACGTGGTCTCCCACTTCATCGCCTCGGCCCCGCTGCGCGCTTCGGCCCTGCGCTCGCTGGGCGCGCACCTCAACGTCTTCGCCATCGAGAGCTTCATGGATGAGCTGGCCAAGGCCGCGAAGGCCGATCCCGTGGCCTTCCGGCTGGCCCATCTGCAGGACGATCGGGCCAAGGCGGTGATCGCGCTGTGCGCCGAGCGGTTCGGCTGGGCCAGCCGCCGCCCCAGCGACGGGCGGCGCGGCTCAGGCTTCGCCTTCGCCCGCTACAAGAACCTGGCCTCCTATTGCGCCGTGGCGCTGGAGGTGGAGGTCGAGCACGAGACCGGCGCCATCGCCGTCCGCCGGGTGGTCTCGGCCATCGACGCGGGCGACGTGGTCAGTCCCGACGGCCTGAAGAACCAGACCGAGGGCGGCATCGTCCAGGCGCTGTCCTGGAGCGGCCTGGAGGCCGTGGGCTTCGACGTCGACCATCGCACCAGCTTCGACTGGAGCGCCTACCCGATCGCCCGGTTCAAG
Organism: Phenylobacterium sp.; assembly: GCA_028290925.1. Classification (GTDB taxonomy): domain Bacteria; phylum Pseudomonadota; class Alphaproteobacteria; order Caulobacterales; family Caulobacteraceae; genus Phenylobacterium. The sequence goes on from JAQGIX010000295.1 coordinate 2,915, forward strand.
GATGTGCCCGGCTCGGTGCAGGTGCACGTGCTGAACCGCCCCGGGACGCCGTTCCTGGGCGCGGGCGAAGCCGCCCAGGGCCCGGCCAGCGCCGCCCTCGCCAACGCCGTGGCCGACGCGGCCGGCGTGCGGATTCGCGACCTGCCGTTGTCGCCCGACCGGGTGAAGGCCGCGATCGGCGTCTAGCGTCGGCGTCCGCCGCGTTCAGGCCTTGGCCGGTTGCTTGCAGGGGGTGACCGCCGGCGGGCTGGTGGCCAGCACCAGGGCTCCCAGCAGGGCGGCGATCACCTAGCCGATCAGCACGCCGATCTTGGCAACCGTGGCCAGGTCGCCGTGCCGGAACGCCTCGTCGGCCATCAGCAGGGCGACGGGGTCGCTGACGCCGCACAGGATGGCGGCCCCCAGGAAGGCGCGGAGCGTCGTGTCATCGGGCATGACCGCGACCTTGGCCCTGACGGCGGCCAGGGCGGCCAGGATCACGCCCAGCGGCTTGCCGATCACCAGCCCCAGGATCACGCCGGCCAGCACGTGCAGCGCGTCGGGCGAGCGCAGGTCGACGTCCAGCCGCACGCCGGTGGCGGAGAAGGCGAACAGCGGCAGGACCACATAGGCGGCCCACGGCGAGACCGCCCGCTCCACGCGGTCGGCCGGCGACAGCAGCCGCGCGCTGGCGGCCGACAGGTTGCGGCTCGCCCATTCCCAGATCGGCTCCTGCCGCAGGGACGTCCGGTCCTGCTTGGCGTCGCGCACCTGGGTCTCGGCGTGCTCCAGGGCGGAGAGCGCGGTGGCGGCCTGGGCCAGCAGCGGGCCCGCGTCCGGCGCAGGCCGGGTGGGCAGGAAGGCCGCCAGGACCACGCCGGACAGCGCCGCGTTCACGCCGGCGGCGTGCAGTGACAGCCACAGCCCGACCGTGGCGGCCAGATAGGGCCAGCCGGCGTAGACCCGCCAGCGGTTGAGCGCGAACATCAGGCCGACCATGGCCGCCGCGGCGATCAGCCAGACGGCGTGGAAGTTCTGCGGATAGAAGATCGCCAGCGTCAGCATCGAGACGATGTCGTCGACCACCGCCAGGGCGGCGACGAACACCTTGAGGCTCACCGGCGCGCGGTCGCCCAGCAGGGCCAGCACGCCCAGGGCGAAGGCGATGCCGGTGGAGGTCGGCGCTGACCAGCCTGGCGCGGTGGGGCCTTGGTTGAGCGCCAGATAGACCGCCGCCGGCGCCAGGACGCCGCCGATCGCGCAGATCACCGGCAGGGCGGCCGCCCGCCGGTCGACGAAGGCCCCGGCGGTGACCTCGCGCCGGATCTCCAGGCCGACGATCAGGAAGAACACCGTCAGCAGCCCGTCCGAGAACCAGTCGGCGACGCTCAGCGATACGGCCGAGCTGGCGACGCCGATGCCGAACCGCGCTTCCACCAGCGCCCGATAGGCGGGCGCGAGCAGGGTGTTCGCGCAGATGAGCGCCACCGCCGCGGCGGCCACGAGCACGATGCCGGCCGAGGTGGGCAGGGCGGCGAAGGTCCGCGCCGTCCGCTTCAGCCGGGCCGCCACCGGGCGCTCCAGGGTCTCCAGCATGGAGTAGAAGTCCCAGGCGCCGTCGTAGCGCTGGCCGTCG
>JAQGIX010000342.1 GCA_028290925.1 Phenylobacterium sp.
CCGGCAAGCCGGCCGGCGGGGTCTCCATCGCGGCGGCGGGCTCCAGCACCTCGGCGGCGAAGACGTCGAGGTTGCGGGCCTGGTCGAAGGCCTTGGCGAGCCATTTCAGCTCGGCCTTGATCCCCGCGTAGGCGGGATCGTCGACCACCGGGCGGAAGGTGGCCAGCGCGCTGCGCAGGCGTCGGGCGGCGACCCGCAGCTGGTGCACGGCGTCGGGCCCGGGCGCCTCGCGCAGCACCGCGGCGTTGGCGGCGATGTGGGCCAGCGCATTGCGGGCGTTGCCCTGGAAGGCCTCGGCGACGGTGCAGGCCTTGTCGAGCTTGACCTTCTCCTTGCGGCGGGCCGCCACCGGCTGGCCGGCCACCAGGGCCTGGCCGCGCGCCGACTTGGTGTCGAAGGAGAGATAGAGGGCGGCCGATTTCGACAGCTCGCGCGCCAGGTCGAACAGCGCCGCGGGGCTGCCGGACTTCAATTCGAGCTCGACCTCGCTGATCGGCGAGACGCGGCGGCCGCCGGAGACCTCGCCCTGGTCCAGGGCCAGCTCGATCTCGGCGTCGCCGTAGCGGACCAGCCGCTGGCGGCGGTTGACGCGGACGTTGAAGGCCGGCTTCAGGGTCGCGGCGTCGCCGTCGGAAAGAATCTCGCGCAGCGGCGCCATCTCCGGGCTCGGCGCGTCGCCCTCCATGGCGACCTCATATTCCTCGCGGGACAGGCCCTGGCCGCGCTTCATGGTCAGCACGCGGCGGCCCTGGCTCTCGCGGACCCGCAGGGAGACGCCGGCCTTCTGCAGGGCCAGGTCGGGGGTGTCGAAATAGACGCTGATCAGCTCGCGGCTGTCGTCGTCGCCATCCGGGGCGGCGGCGAGGACGGCGCCGAGCTCGCCCGGGGCGCAAAGGAACTTCAGCTCGATCTCTCGAGACTCGCTCACTGTCGGCTCCCGTCGAGGTTTCATAAGTAGCAAGGAACCGTGACCGGCGCATGACATGAATCACAGACCCTAAGGCGGGATGAATCGCGGGCGCCTGGACCGGTGTCGCCGGGGAGGCCCACCTCTTCCCCCTCGCTTCGCGTCGGGAGAGGCGGATTGTCGGACATGCCCTAGCCCCGTCGTCCTAGGGACCCTATCTGGTGGGGCCGGGGGAGCTTGAGTGCAGCCGATCATCCAAATCGAAGGCCTGTCGAAGACCTACGCCGGCGGCTTCCAGGCGCTGAAGAACGTCAGCCTGGAGATCGGCCAGGGGGAGATCTTCGCCCTGCTGGGTCCCAACGGGGCCGGCAAGACCACGCTGATCGGCATCACCTGCGGCCTGGTGCGGCCGACGGCCGGCAAGGTGACGGCCGACGGCCACGACATCATCCGCGACTATCGCGCGGCCCGCGCCAAGATCGGCCTGGTGCCGCAGGAGCTCAGCACCGACGCCTTCGAGACGGTGTGGGACACGGTGAAGTTCTCCCGCGGCCTGTTCGGCAAGCCGCCCAACCCGGCGCACCTGGAGAAGGTGCTGCGCGACCTGAGCCTCTGGGATAAGAAGGACGCCAAGATCATGGCGCTCTCCGGCGGCATGAAGCGCCGCGTGATGATCGCCAAGGCGCTCAGCCACGAGCCGAAGATCCTGTTCCTCGACGAACCCACCGCCGGCGTCGACGTGGAGCTGCGCCGCGACATGTGGGAGATGGTCCGCGGGCTGCGCGAGAAGGGCGTCACCATCATCCTGACCACCCACTACATCGAGGAGGCCGAGGAGATGGCCGACCGGGTCGGGGTGATCTCCAAGGGCGAGCTGATCCTGGTGGAGGACAAGCGGGTCCTGATGCAGAAGCTCGGCAAGAAGCAGCTGACGCTGCACCTGCAGGAGCCGCTGAAGGCCGTGCCGCCGGGCCTCACGCAATACGACCTGAAGCTGGCCGCCGAGGGCGCGGAGCTGACCTACACCTTCGACGCCCAGGCCGAGCACACCGGCATCGCCGAGCTGCTGCGCGAGCTCGCGGGGCGCGGCGTCGACTTCAAGGACCTGCAGACCCAGCAGAGCTCGCTGGAGGAGATATTCGTCAGCCTGGTGAGGAGCGCCCGATGAACGTCTACGCGATCCGCGCCATCTACCTGTTCGAGATGCACCGCTGGGCGCGCACCGTGGTGCAGAGCCTGGCCGCCCCGGTGATCACCACCTCGCTCTATTTCATCGTGTTCGGCGCGGCGATCGGGCGGCGCATGCCCGCGGTGGACGGGGTGTCCTACGGGGCCTTCATCGTGCCGGGGCTGATCATGCTGTCGATCCTGACGGAGAGCATCTCCAACGGCTCGTTCGGGATCTACATGCCGAAGTTCGCGGGCACCATCTACGAGCTGCTGTCGGCGCCCATCTCGGCGCTGGAGATCGTCCTGGGCTATGTGGGCGCGGCGGCCACCAAGTCGGTGATCCTCGGCCTGGTCATCGCCGCCACGGCGCGGCTCTTCGTCGACTAGTCGATCGCCCACGCGCTCTGGGCGGTGGCCTTCCTGGTGCTGATTTCGATCACCTTCTCGCTGTTCGGCTTCCTGCTCGGCGTCTGGGCCGACGGCTTCGAGAAGCTGTCGATCGTGCCGATGATGGTGATCACGCCCATGACCTTCCTGGGCGGCAGCTTCTATTCCATCGCCATGCTGCCCGGCGTCTGGAAGCAGATCGCGCTGTTCAACCCGGTGGTCTATCTGGTCTCGGGCTTCCGCTGGAGCTTCTACGGCGTCTCCGACGTGGGCGTGGGCGCGAGCCTCGGCATGACCCTGGTCTTCATGCTGATCTGCCTGACGGTCGTCTGGCAGATCTTCCGCACCGGCTGGCGGCTGAAGACGTGAGCCCAGTCCCCCCCCCGCAGGGGGAGGAACTTCTATTACTCGTCCTCGTCGAACTTGGCGCTGACCAGTTGTTCCAGCGCCGTCACGGCGGCCTCGGCCTCCGCGCCCTCGGCCTCGATGTCGATGCAGCAGCCGGGGCCGGCGGCCAGCATCATCAGTCCCATGATCGAGCGGGCGTCCACCGTGGTTCCGTCGCGGCTGACGGTGACCTCGGCGTCGAAGCCGGCGGCCAGCTTGACGAACTTGGCCGACGCCCGGGCGTGCAGGCCGCGCTCGTTGA
>JAQGIX010000405.1 GCA_028290925.1 Phenylobacterium sp.
ATGAGTTCTTCAATCAGGCGCTGGAGGACGCGCCTGAGCTGGCCAGCGCGCTGGGCCTCGACACCGGCGCGCACGCCGCCCTGAAGTCGCGGTTGCACGACGGCTCGTCCGCCGCCCTGGCGCGCGACAAGGCTCGCACCGCCGAGCACCTCGCCCGGCTCTCCGCCATCGACCGCGGCAAGCTCTCGGGCATGGCCGGGGTAAACTACGATTCCGTCTTCTACGATCTGAAGGCCACCGACGCCGCCAACCGCCGCTTCGCCTATGGCGAGCAGGGCGCGAGCAACCCCTACGTGCTCAGCCAGATCACCGGCTCCTATCAGCAGGCGCCCGACTTCCTGGCCACCCAGCACACCATCGAGACCCGCGCCGACTGCGAGGCCTATGTCGCCCGCCTCGCCGACCTCGGGCGGCTGATCGACGCCGAGAGCGAGCGGGCGCGCCATGACGTGGGCCTGGGCGTCATCCCGCCGGACTTCGCCCTGCAGGGCGCCATCGGCTCGATGAAGACCATCAATGTCGCGCCGGACAAGTCGGTGCTGGTCACCTCGCTGGTCGAGCGCGCCAAGGCCAAGGGCATCGTCGGCGACTGGCAGGCCCAGGCCTCGGCCGTCTATCTGGAGAAGGTTTCGCCGGCCATGCAGCGCCAGTCGGACCTGCTGGCGAGCCTGCTGCCCAAGTCGACCCATGAGGCCGGCGTCTGGCGGCTGCCGGACGGGGACGCCTACTATGCCGCCGCCCTTGCCTCGGCGACCACCACCACCATGACCCCTCAGGAGGTCCACCAGCTCGGCGTCGACGTTGGCAAGGAGCTCTCGGCCCGCGCCGACGTGCTGTTCAAGAAGATCGGCATGAGCAAGGGCACGGTCGGCGAGCGCTACAAGGCGCTCTTCAAGTCCAAGAAGTACATCTATCCCAACACCGACGCCGGCAAGGCCAAGCTGGTCGCCGACCTGAACCTGGTCGTCCAGGACATGCAGAAGCGCCTGCCGCAGTACTTCGGCGCCCTGCCCAAGGCCGGCCTCGAGATCCGCCGCATCCCCAAGGAGACCGAACAGGGCGCCTCGACCCACTACAACGCCGGCAGCCTCGATGGCGCGCGGCCGGGCATCTACTGGCTGAACCTGCGCGACACCGCCGAGAGCCCCTACTGGGACATGCTCACCACCACCTATCACGAGGGCGTCCCGGGCCATCATCTGCAGCTGACGCTGGCCTTGCAGGCCGACCTGCCGATGCTGCGCCGCGTGGCGGGCTTCAACGCCTACCAGGAAGGCTGGGCGCTCTACGCCGAACAGCTGGCGCAGGAGATGGGGGTCTATGCCGACGATCCGGCCGGCGAGCTGGGCTATATCCACGACGCCCTGCTGCGCTCCGGCCGCCTGGTCACCGATACCGGCATCCACGCCATGCGCTGGAGCCGCGAGAAGGCCTCGGCGACGCTCTCCAGCATCGAGGGCGATCCCATCGCGCTGGCCAACCAGGAGATCGAACGCTACTCGGTCTGGCCCGGCCAGGCGTGCAGCTACATGGTCGGCAAGGTCACCATTCTGCGCCTGCGCGACAAGGCGCGGACGGCGCTGGGCGCCGGTTTCGACATCCGCAAGTTCCATGACGCGGTGCTGCTGGCCGGCGCCATGCCGCTGACGGTGCTGGAGAACGCGGTCGACAACTACATCGCCGGCGCCACGCACGCCTGACCGGAAATGTCGGCGGCCGCGCCCGCGGATCGTCCTCTGTTGACATCAGGCTGTCAGCAGGGCGGCGTAATGTCTCCCCGGCGGTAATCGGAACCCACGAAAGGGGCCCACATGTCCGACGAACTCATCTTCTTCACCAACCCGCAATCGCGCGGGCGCATTGTGCGCTGGATGCTCGAGGAACTCGGCCAGCCCTACCGCACGGAGCTGCTCGACTACGCCTCCAGCATGAAGGCGCCCGAGTTCCTGGCCATCAACCCCATGGGCAAGGTGCCGGCCATCCGCCACGGCGACACGGTGGTCACCGAGGCCGGCGCCATCTGCGCCTACCTGGCCGACGCCTTCCCGCAGGCGGGCCTCGCCCCGCCGCTCGGCGACAAGCGCCGGGGGCCGTACTTCCGCTGGATGTTCTTCACGGCCGGCCCGCTGGAGGCGGCGATCACCGACAAGAGCCTCGGCCTCGAGGTGCCGCCCGAGCGGCGTCCGATGGTCGGCTATGGCTGTTATGAGGACGCCATCAACGGCGCCGAGAGCGCGCTCAAGGCCGGCGATTATCTGCTGGGCGACCAGTTCAGCGCCGCCGATGTCTACTTCGGCTCGGCGATCGGCTTCTTCCTGCAGTTCGCCTCGCTGGAGCCGCGACCGGCCTTCGTCGCCTACGCCGAGCGGCTGCAGGCCCGTCCGGCCGCAGTCCGCGCGCGCCAGATCGACGACGCCCTGATCCCGGCCGAGCCGCAGCCCGAACCGGCCTGACTGCTCCGTGATGACCCTCTCCGCTCGGGGCGAACCTCTCTCCCCGGGCGGAGGTGGATCACGACCTGATCTGCCGAGCTCAGGCCGTCCGCTCGATCAGGTCCCAGCGATTGCCGTAGAGGTCCTCGAAGACCGCCACCGATCCGTAGGGCTCGTGGCGCGGCGCCTCGAGAAACCGCACCCCCGCCGCGGTCATCGCCGCGTGGTCGCGGGCGAAGTCGTCGGTCTCCAGGAACAGGAACACCCGCCCCCCGGTCTGGTCGCCGACCCGGGCCGCCTGGGCTTCGCCCGAGGCCTTGGCGAGCAGCAGGCCGGTGTCGCCGCCCTTCGGCCTCACCACCACCCAGCGCTTGCCGCCGCCCTGGTCGGTGTCCTCGATGAGCTCGAAGCCGCACTTGGCCACATAGAAGTCGATCGCCGCGTCATAGTCGGCGACCAGCAGGGCGGTGAGCGAGATCCTGGCCATCAGAGCCCCGCCGCCACGTCGCGGATCACGTCGCGCATCCAGGCGATGGCCGGCTCGTTCAGCCGTTCCTTCAGATAGAGCAAGGTCACCTCCACGGAGGGCGAGGAGTAGGGGGGTTCGATCAGTGTGATGCGGCCGCTCTGGGCCGAGAGCTCGGCGAGCCGGCGCGGGATCAGGGCCGCCATGTTGGTGCGCGCCACCACCGCCAGGGCCGAATAGGTGTCGGGCACCTGCACGCCCAGCCGCCGGCTCAGCCCGCGCGCGGCGAGCGCGGCCTCGAAGGCGCCGGCGTCCTCCCAGCTCGCCTGGGGCACCAACGCCCGGCGATCGGCCTCCGGGTTGCGAAGCTCCTTCGGCCCGCCGGTGATCGCCGCGTGCGGGAATTCCACCAGCTGCTCCAGGGTGACCGCTCGCGCAGCCGCCAGCGGGTGGTTGCGCGCCACCACCCAGGCCATGGTCTCGGTGAGGATCGGATCGCGGGCGAAGCGTTCCGGCGCGCTCACCACGCCGCCCACCAGGAAGTCGAGCCGGCGGGCGTCCAGCCGCTCCACGACGTCCCCCGCCCGCTCCATGATGACCAGTTCCGCGAGCGGCGCTTCCACCGCAAGCCGGCCGACCAGGGGCGGCGCCAGCACCCCGCAGGCGTAGGACCCCGCGGACACCGTGAACCGCCGCTCGCTGGTGGCCGGATCGAAGTCCGGGAAAGCCAGGGCCGCCTGCAACTGGTTCAGCGCGGCGTGCACCTGCGGGCCCATTTCCAGCGCCCGAGGCGTCGGCTGCATGCCCGAGGGACCCCGGAGGAACAGTTCGTCGTTTAGGGTGTAGCGCAGCCGGTTCAGCGCATGGCTCACCGCCGACTGCGTCAGGCCCAGACGGGCGCCGGCGCGCGTGACGTTGCGCTCCTCGAGCATGACGTCGAAGACGCGCAGCAGGTTGAGATCAGGCGTGGCCATGCAACAGGTTCATTCCTCACGTGACGACATATCATTTTGATCATCAGGGGACCCGCACTATCTGAGCACCGTACGGGAGACCTGCGCCGCAGAGCTGCGAGCGCTCGATCCCGCTTTTGTCGTTTCATGAGTTGGGACTCCACATGCGTGACGTGAGCGATGCCGAGGCCATTCCCGCCCAAGGCAACGCCGAGGTCGATCCGAACGCTGGCCGGGAGAGCTTCCTGCGGCGCTGGCGCTGGCCGCTGATGGTCGGCGGCCCGGTCGTGATCATGGCCGTCGTCGCCTATTTCGTGCTCACCGGCGGGCGTTTCCAATCCACCGACGACGCCTATGTGCAGATCGCCAAGGCGCCCGTGGCGCCCTCGATCGGCGGCCGGGTGACCGACATCTACGTCAAGGAAAACCAGGTGGTGCGGAAGGGCCAGGTGCTGTTCCGCCTGGATTCCCGCGACTTCCAGGCCAACGCCGCCGCCGCCCAGGCCCAGTTCGCCGGCGCCCAGCTGCAGCTCCGCGCGCAGCGCGCCGCCTACCAGCAGCAGCAGGCCAATGTGAGCGCCGCCCGGGAAGCGCTGGCCTACGCCACCAAGGAAGCCGCCCGCCAACGCCAGCTCGCCGCCGCCGGCGTCGCCTCCCAGCAGCAGGTGGACCAGGCGGTCCACGCCGCCCAGCAGGCGCGTGACCAGCTGGCGAGCGCCCAGCAGCAGGCCGCCCAGGCGCTGGCTACGCTCGGTGGCAACCCCAACGTTTCCGACGGCGCCAACCCGGCGGTGATGCAGGCCCAGGCGCAGCTGCAACGGGCCCAGCTGAATGTCGCCTATAGCGAGGTCGTGGCCCCCGCCGACGGCGTCGTCACCCGCGTCGACCAGATGCCGGTGGGAACCTATCTCAACGCCTCGCAGACCGGCTTCTGGCTGCTCTCCGGAAAGCCCTGGGTGGACGCCAACTTCAAGGAAGACCAGCTCGCCCACATGCGGGTCGGCCAGCCGGTGGACATCAAGGTGGACGCCTATCCGGAAGCCCTGCACGGCCATGTGGCCAGCTTCTCGCCCGGCACCGGCCAGGCCTTCTCGCCGCTGCCCGCCCAGAACGCCACCGGCAACTGGGTCAAGGTCGTCCAGCGCCTGCCGGTGCGCGTCGACTTCGACAGCATGCCGCCGGACATGGCCGGCCGGGCCGGCCTCTCCGCCCACGTGAAGGTCGATATCCGCGCGCCCGGTCGGGCCCGCTAGGGACGTCCGATGTCCGACGTCACGCAGGATCGGGTCAACCGGTGGCCCATCACCATCTCCATCATGTTGGCGACGGTGATGAACTCGTTGGACACGACCATCGCCAATGTCGCCCTGCCGCACATCCAGGGCAGCGTCTCGGCGAGCTCGGACCAGATCACCTGGGTCCTGACGTCCTACATCGTCTCGGCGGCGATCATGACGCCGCTGTCGGGCTGGCTGGCCGACCGGATCGGCCGCAAGAACATGTTCCTGATCTCCATCGGCGGCTTCACCGTGGCCTCGATGCTGTGCGGCATCGCCACCAGCCTGCCGGAGATCGTCATCTTCCGCCTGCTGCAGGGCGTGGCGGGCGCAGCGCTGATCCCGCTCTCCCAGGCGGTGCTGCTGGACATCTATCCCAAGGAGCAGCACGGCCAGGCCAGGGCCATCTGGGGCGCGGGCGCGCTGCTGGGGCCCATCCTCGGGCCGGCGCTCGGCGGCTACCTGACCGACAACTTCACCTGGCGCTGGTGCTTCTACATCAACCTGCCGGTGGGGATCCTCGCCTTCCTGGGCGTCTGGTTCTTCATCTCCGGCGACCGCATGGCGCGGGCCAAGCCGTTCGACTTCCTGGGCTTCGGCATGCTCACCATCTTCGTGGGCTCGATGCAGCTGCTGCTAGATCGGGGCCCCGGCCAGGACTGGTTCTCGTCGGCGGAGATCACGACCTACGCCATCCTGGGGGCCATCTCGGCCTGGATCTTCCTCTCCCACACTCTGACCGCCCAGAATCCGTTCTTCGACCGGCGCCTGGCGGGCGACCGCAACTTCGTCACCGCCTCGGCCTTCGGCTTCTTCGTGGGGATCCTGCTGTTCGCCACCATGGCGCTGTTGCCGCCCATGCTGCAGGGACTGATGGGCTATCCGGTGCTGACCTCGGGCCTGGTCACCATGCCGCGTGGCCTGGGCACCTGGGTGGCGATGCTGTTCGTCGGCCGGCTGATCGGCAAGGTGGACACCCGCATCCTCCTGCTCTTCGGCCTGGCGATGAACGCCGTCGCCCTCTACCAGATGACCAACTTCGATCTCTCCATGTCGCCGCGCTATGTGGTCATTTCGGGGATCATCCAGGGCTTCGGCCTCGGCTTCCTGTTCGTGCCCCTCTCGACGCTCGCTTTCGCCACCCTGCCGCCGGTGCTGCGCGCCGAGGGCTCCTCGCTCTACACGCTGGTCCGCAACCTGGGGGCCAGCGTCGGCATCTCGATCATGGAGGCCCAGGTGGTGTCGCAGAGCGCGTCCGCGCACGCCGGTCTCGCCGGCCAGCTGGACCTATCCAACCCGGTGGTCCGCTCGACCCTGGCGCCGGACCTGAACCCGGCCACCACCGCCGGCGCCATGGCGCTCAACAACGAAGTCACCCGCCAGGCGGCGATGGTCGCCTACGTGGGCGTGTTCCACATCATGTTCTACATCACCCTAGCCTGCATCCCGATGCTGCTCTTCATGCGCGCACCGAAGCGTGAGGCCGGCGGAGAGCCCATCCATGCCGTCGAATAGCAAAGCCCTGCGCCGTTTCGGCGCCTCCGTCTCGGCCCTGGCCTTGAGCGCCTGCGCCGCCGTCGGACCGAACTTCAAGACGCCGGACGGGCCCAAGGGCCCGGCCGCCGCCGGCTACGCCATGCCGGGCGACCATCCCGCCCCCGGCGTGCGCCTGACGCCCGAGTCCCGCGCTGCCGGACCCTGGTGGCAGGCCTTCGGCTCCTCCGAGCTCGACGCCGTGGTGCGCGAGGCGCTCACCGACAGCCCGACGCTGGCGGAAGCCAACGCCACCCTGCAGCGGGCCCAGCAGCAGGCGGCCGCCGTGCGCGGGGCTCAGGCGCCGCAGGTCGACGCCTCGGCCTCGGCCCAGCGCGAGCGGATCAACACCCAGGCCTTCGGCTTCACCGGCTTTCCCAGCCCGACCATCAACCTCTATTCGGTGGGCGGCAACGTCGCCTACGACCTCGACCTGTTCGGCGGCAAGCGGCGCGCCACCGAGGCCGCCGGCGCCCGCGCCGAGGCCGCCGCCCGACAGGCCGACGCCGCCTATCTGGCGCTGTCGGGCAATGTCGCCTTGCAGGCCATGCAGGTCGCCAGCCTGCGCGCCCAGCTCGCCACCCTGCGGCAGGTGACCGCCGACGACCAGCGGGTGCTCGACATGATCCACGCCGCCCAGCGGGCCGGCTCAGAGGCGCCCTCGGCCACCTCCGGTGGCCAGGCCCAGCTCGCCGCGGACGAAGCCCTGATCCCGCCGGTCGAGCGCGATCTGGCCGCCGCCCGCCACCAGCTGGCCCTGCTGGTCGGCAAGTCGCCGGCCGAATGGACCGCGCCGGACTTCGACCTGGCGCGCATGACCTATCCCGCCGATGCGCCGGTCAGCCTGCCCTCCGAGCTGGTCCGCAAGCGGCCGGACATCCTGGCGGCCGAGGCCGAGCTGCACGCCGCCACCGCCGACGTGGGCGTGGCGGTGGCCAACCAGTATCCGGACATCCGCCTCACGGCGAACCTCACCCAGGCCGCGATCAAGCCACAGAACCTGTTCAACTACGCCTCCAGCGGCTGGAACCTGATGGCCGGCGTCTCTGGCCCGATCTTCCACGGCGGCACGCTCAAGGCGGAGCGCAAGGGCGCCGAGGCCGAGGCCCGCGCCGCCCTCGCACGCTACCAGCAGACCGTGATCCGCGCCTTCGTGCAGGTCGCCGACGTGCTGGCCGCCCTGGCCTCCGACCAGCAGGAGATCGCCAGCCTCAAGCGCTCCGAAGCGGCGTCGGCCGCCAGCACGAGGGACGCCCAGACCGCCTACCGCCTGGGCGGCGGGACCCTGCTGCAGGTGATCGACGCCCAGCGCCAGTTGAACCGCGCGCGGCGCGCCAGCGTCCAGGCGGAGGGCCAGCGGCTCTCCGACCTCGTCCAGCTGTTCACCGCCACCGCCGCCGACTGGCGCACGACCGAGACGGCCCAGCGCTGAACCGCCTCTCCCCCCGCGAGGGGGAGGGACGGCCTCAATGCGCCGCGGCGGCGGGCTTGCTGGCCTGGGCCGCCAGCTCCGCCAGGCGGCCGTGCAGTTCGGCCATGTGGTCGAAGTCGGCTTCGAAGGCGCCCAGCCCCTGGGTCAGGCCGCGGATCTCGGCGATCAGGTCCTGGCGCTCGCTCTGCGGCAGGTAGGCCTCGATACGCTCCCAGCCGCGCCAGTCCTCGCGCGGCGACAGCCCCAGGATCTGGCCGCGCCGGGCGGTGAGCGCCGAGGTGACGTTGGAGGCCGCGGGCGAGGGCGAATAGACCACCAGCTTCTCGATGGGCTCCAAGAGGATAGTCCGGGCTTCCGCCAGCGCCTCCTCGATCGCCAGGCGTCCCACCGTGCGGAAGGCCATTTCGGAGGAATCCACCGAATGCGTCTGGCCGTCGGTCAGGGTCACCTCCAGATCGGTGACCGGGAAGCCCAGCGGGCCCTTGGTCAGGCCGTCGCGGACGCCGTCCTCCACCGCGGGGATCCACTGCTTGGGCACCGCCCCGCCGACGACCCGCGCGGTGAACACGAAGCCGGAGCCGCGGGGCAGGGGCTTCACCTCAACGGTCACGTCGGCGAACTGGCCGTGGCCGCCGGACTGCTTCTTGTGCCGCGAGCGCTGGGTGACGCCGCGCTGCACGGTCTCGCGGTAGGCGGTGCGCGGCTGCGAGGTGTCGATCTCCACCCCGAACCGGCGCTTCAGCCGCTCCAGCGCAAGCCGCACATGGCCCTCGCCCTGGCCGGCCAGCAGCACCTGCTTGGCCTCTGGATCGTGGGTCAGCAGCAGGCCGGGGTCCTCCTCGACGAGCTTGCCCAGCGCCGAGGACAGCCGCACGTCGTCGGAGTGGTTCTTGGCCGACAGCGCCACCGCGAACAGCGGGCGCCGCGCCCGGTCGGCGCCGCGCACGGTCTGCGGCTTGCCGGTCAGCGAGAGGATCTCGCCGGCGTGGGCGTGTTCGACCTTGCCGATGGCGCAGATGTCGCCGATCGGCGCGGCGGTGATCTTGCGGGTCGTCCCGCCCTGCACCGCGAACAGGCCGCCGGCCCGGGCCCGCTCGCCGTTCGGCAGCACCAGGTCGGCGCCGTCGCTCAGCGCCTGGCCGAACACCCGGGCGTAGGCCAGCTTGCCGGACTGGCCGGCGTAGGCGTTCTTCAGCACATAGGCCCCGCCATCCTCCACGCCGATGCGCGCCGCGGCGCGGTCGGGCGCGGGCGTCTCGTGGCGCAGCGCCTTCAGGAGCCGGCGCACGCCGAAGCCGTTGGCCGCCGAGCCGAAGAACACCGGCACGATCAGGCCCTCGTTCATCTCCTTCACCAGGTCGGCGAACACCGCATCGCGGCTGGGCGTCACGTCGGAGAGCAGCTGCTCCAGGAGTTCGTCATCGAAGTCGGCGATCTGCTCCAGCATGTGGAAGCGCGCATCGGCTTCCTCAGCCTGCAGGTCCTCGGGGATATCGATCTGCTGCGAGGCCTCGCCCGGCCGGTAGACGAAGGCGCGCTCGAGCGCCAGGTCGATGAAGCCGGTGGCCTTCTCGTCCTCGAAGGTCGGGATCTGGCGGGCGACCAGCGGCACGGCGCTCACCGCGCTCAGCGCTTCCAAGAGGCCCTGCAGGGTGCCGCGGGCCTGGTCCATCTTGTTGATGAAGAGCGCGCGGGGGATCGCCAACCGCTCCAATTCCCGCAGCGTCGGCTGTAACAGCGCCGCCTTGGCCGGGTCGGGCTCGGCCACCACCACCGCCAGGTCGATCGCCGGTAGCGCCCGGTCGACGTCGGCGCAGAATTCCAGCGAGCCGGGGCAGTCCACCACCTGGTAGTGGTCGCCCATGAAGTCGAAGCCGGCGAGGTTCAGCTCGACGGAGTGGCCGCGGGCGCGGGCCTCGGGGCTCGCATCGCCGACCATCTCGCCGCCCGTGCGCGACACCGCGCCGGTGACCGTCAGCAGGGCTTCCATCAGGGTCGTCTTGCCGGAGCTCGTGGGGCCCGCGAGCGCCAGCGCGCGGACGGACCCCGTGGATTGGATCGGCATGGTCGTCTCCCATCACCTCAGGCGCCACGGACGCTGCCGAAGTCCCCCGCAAGGCTGTCGGGTTCAGAGGCATCCATGGCGCGGTTGAGAGCGGTCGCGTCGACCATCCAACCAGGCGCGCGCAACCGCCCAGATAGGTGAAGCCTACGCCCGGATTTTGAACTCCGCCAGAGGCGCGAATCAGCGGCTTAGCGCCGGCCGCATCCCGGCGACGGCCTTGGGTCGGTTGAGCGGCGGCAGCGGCATGTCGGCGGCCGGGCCGTAGCGCCAGCCCTGCGCCAGGTCGACGCCGGCCTTGCGCACCGCGGCCTCGGCCTCGGGTGTCTCGACCATCTCGGCCAGGGTGCGGATGCCGAGCTCGCCGCAGAGCTTCACCAGGTGCTTGACGAATGTCGCCTCGCGGCCGCCGCCCTGCAGGTCGCGGATGTAGCGGCCGTCGATCTTCACGATGTCCAGGCCGAGCTGCTGTAGATAGGCCAGCGAGGCCGCGCCCGCGCCGAAATCGTCCAGGCAGATGTGGCAGCCTTCGCCGCGCAGCGCCTGGAGGTGGCGGTCGGCGGTGCGCAGGTCATCGATGGCCGCGCTCTCGGTGAGCTCGAACAGCAGCCGACCGCGCACCGCCGGGTGGGCCTGGATCATCCGGCAGGCGGCGTTGACATAGGCCGGGCTCATGATCGTGCGGCCGGAGACGTTGACCGCCAGCTTCAGCTTGTCGTCCTTGGCGAGCGTCAGCACCGCCTGCTCCAGCACGGCCAGGTCGAGCGGCTCAATGAGATCGAGCTCCTCGGCCATGCGGATCTGCGGGAACGGGCTTTCGTCCTCGTCGAAGCGGACCAGGGTCTCGTAGTGGTGCAGCGCCCCGTCCTTCAGCCGCACCACGGGCTGATAGACCAGCCGGAACTTGCGCTCGCGGATCGCCTCGCCCAGCGCGCCGACCTCGCTGAGGGTCCGTTGCATCGCGCGGCTGAGCGCCTCGGAGAGGTTGGCGGCGGCCGGTCCCGCGAGACCCTCGCGCAGGAAACTGTCCAGCGAATAGCGCAGCGCGCGGATGGCGCGCTTCGGATCGACCTCGCCCTTCATCGAGATGAGGTCGGCGACCGGTGCGATCGGCCCGTCGAGGCCGTTGGCCAGCAGGCGCGCGACGCGCCGCACCAGCGCCTCGGCCGCCTCGCCGCGATTGCGCACCAGGGCGAAGCGGTTGTCGCCGAGCTCGGTGGCGGCATGGCCGCCGTGCGCCTGGGCGCGCAGCACGCCGGAGAGCCGCGCTTCCAGCCGGTTGCGCTCGTCGGGCGAGGCCTTCTGGCGGGCGGCGGAGAGCCCGGCCAGCTCGACCAGCGCGAGTTCCAGTTCCGCGCCGGTGGCGCGGGCGGTTTCCAGGAGGGCGGCGGCCAGGGTCTCGAAGCTTTCGCGGTCGTGCAGCTGCCCGGCGGCCGGCGCATCCTCGACGCGGGCGCGGGCGAGTGCGCAGGAGATGGCCCCGCCGTTCTCGGCCAGGCGGAAGGCGGAAAAGGCGGCGGCGCGGGCGATCCCGTCACCGTGGCCGGAGAGGCGCACCAGCACCGGCCCGCCGCGCTGGCCGGGCTCCAGCCCGTCGAACAGCGCCTGGATCATCGCCCGGTCGCCGGCCTCGATGAATTCGCGCCAGTCGCGGCCGACCAGATCGGTCTCCACCGAGCCGGACAGGGCTTCCCCCGCGCCCACGGCGAAGGCGATCGCCCCGGCGGGGGCGATCTCGAGAAGCAGGTCGGCGTTGGCGAACGCGAACCCGAGCAGCCGATGGGACCCGACCTTCAATCAGGCCTCCCCGTCCATTGTTGGGCGGGCAAGCTAGACCGGGGATGCTTAACCCGCCGTTGCATGGCGGGAGCCCGCGCGTCAGGCGGCTTCGACGGGGTGTCCGCGGCGGTGTTGCAGCCGGCGGCGGCGGTCCTGCAGCACGTTGAACAGCCGCAGCCGCTGGTGCTCGCCGGCCGGCAGCGGCGTGCGGTTGTGCTGGATCTGCAGGTCGTGGTCGGCCTCGCCGGCCAACTGTTCCATGCCACGGGGATCGACGCGCCAGAGCAGGTCGATCAGGTCGGAGACCAGCAGTTCGAGCGTCGCCACGCGGACGACCAGGTCGTGCTGGCTGGTGCGGACATCGTCGGGCATGGGTGGCCCTCAGGGTTTACGCAGACAGAAGCGCGAAATATTGCGCGCCCACTCGTTAAGGTTTCCATATCGCCTCATGCGCCGACGCCTGACCGCCCGTGTCCTGCTGTTCGATCCTGATCACCGGCTGCTCATGATGAAGGGCCGGCTGCCCAGCGCGCCGGAGGGACCGGGCGCCTGGTTCACGGTCGGCGGCGGCGCCTTGCCGGGCGAAACCGTGCAGGAAGCGGCGGCCCGCGAGATCGCCGAGGAGACCGGCTTTCAGGAGTTCGAGCTGGGCCCGGTGGTCTGGCGCCGCGAGGGGGCGCTCGCGCTGGCCGCGGAGACCGTCTGGATGGACGAGCATTACATCGTCGCTCGCTGCAGGGGTGGTGATCCTGTGCGTCATGGCTGGCAGCCCGACGAGCAGGCCCTCATCGACGACATTCGCTGGTGGACCCACGACGAACTCGTGGCCGCCGAGGACCTCGTGTTCCCCCCGGGTTTGGCCGATATGTTGCCGGACGTCCTCGCGGGCCGCCTGCCGCCCGCGCCGCTGAGCATCCGCTGGTAGCCAGCGTCACAATTCGCCGTCACGATCCGGCGAAACAGGGGAGGGGCCCATGATCGCCGCCGTATTCGCCGCCGCCCTGGCGGTCTCCGCCAGTTGTGACCTGGAGCGTCCGTCCGGCAAGCCGGGCTGCACCCGCGCCGCGGTCGACGCCCTGCCGATGAACCGCCTCCAGGCCGTGGGCACCCACAACTCCTATAAGATGGCCATCGCGCCCGGTGAAATGGCCAAGGTCCGCGCCGCCAATCCCAAGGCCGGGATCGAGCTCGACTACGGCCACGTCGCGCTCACCGATCAACTGGACACCGGCGCCCGCCAGCTCGAGCTCGACTACGTCTACGACCCCAAGGGGGGGCGCTACATGACGCCGCTCGGCCGGCGGATGACGCCCGACACCACGCCCTACGACCTGGCGCCGCTGGCCAAGCCCGGCATGAAGGTGATGCACGTCCCGGACATCGACTACCGCTCGGTCTGCCCGCTGTTCGTGGGTTGCCTGCAGGAGATCCGCGCCTGGTCCAGGGCCCACCCGGACCACGTGCCGATCCTCATCATCATGAACCTCAAGCAGGACCAGCTGAAGATCCCCGGCGCGGTTCCGCTGCTGCCGTTCGACGCCGCCGCCATGGACGCCGTCGACGCCGAGATCCGCTCGGTGTTCCCGGAGCGCGAGCTGATCACCCCCGACAAGGTCCAGGGGCGGCACGCGACGCTGCGCGAGGCGGTGCTCGCCGGCGCCTGGCCGAGGCTGAAGGTCGCGCGCGGCAAGGTCATGTTCGCGATCGACGAGGCCCCCGACGTGGTCGCCGTCTACCGCGGCGGGCGCAAGTCGCTGGAGGGCCGCACCTGCTTCGTCAACAGCCCCAGCGAGGACTCGCCGGCGGCCGCCTATCTCACCCTCAACGAGCCCGTCGAGCTGCAGGGCCGCATCCGGAAGGACGTGCGGCTCGGCTACGTCGTGCGCACCCGCGCCGACGCCGACACCTACGAGGCGCGCAAGAACGACAGGGCCCGTCAGGCGGCGGCCTTCGCCTCCGGCGCCCAGTACGTCTCCAGCGACTACATGCAGCCCGACCCGCGGTTCGGGCCCTACGA
>JAQGIX010000406.1 GCA_028290925.1 Phenylobacterium sp.
GCCTGGATCTTCGGCTGCGCGGCGCTTCAGATCTTCATCGCCAGCCGCGATCGCCGCGAAGGCATGATGGCCAAGCTCATCGGCTACGCCACCATCCTGGTCTGGGTGACCGGGGCGGCGGCCGGACGCTGGATCGCCTTCGCCTGACCGGTCTGCGCGGGCCGTCCCTGGGCGGCCCGCCGGCCTCAGCGTTCCTGGATCGCCAGCAGCGAGCGCCACATCTCGTCGGCGATGCGGATCACGCCCAGGTTGGCGCTGAACTGGTGCTTGGCGCTGATCTGCTGCACCGCCTCCTGCGCCGGGTCGACCGTGCTGTCGGCGCCCATCTGCGCCGTGCGCACGGCGGAGGCCTCGAACTGGGCGGAGGCGGCCATCAGGCCGCCGCGGGCGATGCTGAGCGGATCCATGGGTCCTCGCTTACGGGGCGACGATAGGCGGTTCGGGGTTAAACCTTGGCGAGCAAGCGTGGTGAACGGCGCCATCCTGCGGTAGCTTGTGGCGGGGGCTTGGAAGGAGACGCGCCATGACGCGCACGATTATCATCCTGGGCGCCGCCGCCGCCTTGCTGAGCGGTTCGGCCGTGGCCCAGTCGGTCAGCGACCCCACGGTCACCAGCATCTGCCTCGATCCCAGCGGCAGGACGATCCCGGTGACCTGCCACTCCATGGACGCCAGCCGGATCAACCAGCGCGAGGACATCTGCCAGTGCCTGCGCGGCGGTGACCAGATCACCGTGTCGTTCTGTCCGCCGGGCGTCACGCCGCCGGCCGAGAGCGCCGCCTTCGAGGCGGGCCGGCGCAAGGCCGTGGTGAAGGGCAGCCTGGTGGGCGCCAGCTGGCAGGGCCGGCCGATCTGCGTCGCCCCGCGCAACCACCTGGGCGGCCAGTACTAGCCGCCTTCCCGCCTAGTTGCTGAGCGCGGCGTAGACCAGCTTCTGGAAGATGGGCAGGGCGACGCGGCCGCCCATGCGCTGGCCGGTGGCCAGCTGGGCCGCGGAGCCGGGGTCCAGCGGCATGGAATTCTGGATCAGGTAGATCATCACCATCTCCTGCGCCGGATCGGCCTGCCACCAGGTGCCGAAGGCGCCCGGCCAGCCGAACGCCCCCTTCGAGCCCGCGCCCATCCATTCCTGCTTCGCCGGGTCGGTGATCACCGAGACGCCGAGGCCGAAGCCCTGCCCGCCCCAGAACGGGATGCCCATGAACGGGATCTCCCGCTGCGCCTCGGTCAGTCGGTTGGCGGTCATCAGGGCGATGGTTTCGGGCTTCACCAGCCGCACCCCGTCGACCTCGCCGCCGCCCAGCATCATGCGGGCGAACTTCAGGTAGTCGTCGGCGGTGGAGATCAGCCCGCCGCCGCCGGCTTCGAAGGCCGGCGCCTGTTGGGTGAGCGGCAGGGAGACGTCCTCCAGCGGACCGCCCTCCGGCGGCGCGCGATAGAGCCTGGCCAGCCGCTCGCGCTTTTCCGGCGGACACCAGAAGAAGGTGTCCTCCATGCCGAGCGGCGCGAAGATCCGTTCGCGCAACACCTCGCCCAGGGGCCTGCCTTCGATGCGGGCGACCAGGAAGCCCAGCACCTCGGTGGCGTGGCTGTAGTGGAACCGCTCGCCGGGCGGATAGGACAGCGGCAGGGTTCCCAGCGCCTTCAGCCACTGGTCCGGCGTCAGCGGGGTGCCGAGCGCCGGGCCGAGGCGGTCCTCATAGGCGTGGGCGATCGGGCCGATCGAGGTGAAGCCATAGGCCAGGCCCGAGCGGTGGGTCATCAGGTCCTCGACCGTGATGTCGCGCGCCGCCGGGGAGGTGGCCTCGATCGGGCCCTCTGCGTCCTTAAGGACCTGCAGGTTGGCGAGCTCGGGAATCCAGCGAGTCACCGGGTCACTGAGCTTGAGCTTGCCTTCCTCCACCAGCATCAGGGCGGCGATGGAGGTCACCGGCTTGGTCATGGAGGCGATGCGGAACAGGGTGTCGCGGGTCATTGGGACCTTCCCCGCGATGTCGCGATAGCCCAGCGTGTTGACCTGGGCGATCTCGCCCTTGCGCCAGACCAGCGTCACGAAGCCGGAGAGGTCGCCGGCGTCCACCACCGCCTGCAGCGCCGGCGGGATCTGCGCGAGCGCCTCGGCGGACAAGCCGCCCGTTCCCTGGTCGCCGTACATAGCTCGTCCTCCCGCGCGCCGGTTATCGGCGTTCACCCGGCAATTGCGCAGGCGGGGAGGCGGGCCGTCAAGCGGTCCTATTGCCGGGTCGGCGCCTCATAGGTGGCCACCATCTCGCCCTTGGCGAGGGTGTGGCCCTTGAGGGCGTTGAGCAACTCGTTCAGCGGCGTGTGCTCGTCCATGGCCAGGACGTCGTCGAGCGCGAACACCTGGAAATAGTAGTGGTGCACGCCGTGGCCGGGCGGCGGCCTGGGCCCGAACCAGCCGTGGCCGCCCATGTCGTTCCTGCCCTGGATCGCCCCCTGCGGGGTCAGCAGCCGCGGCGCGTTGGGCAGGCCCTGGGGCAGGGCGCGGACCCCGCCTTCGATGTTCCAGATCATCCAGTGCAGGAACGGCAGGTCCTGCGGCGCATCCGGGTCCTCGACGATCAGCGCCCAGGCCTTCACGTCGGGCACATCGCTCCAGCGCAGCGGCGGGGAGAGGTTGTCGTGGTAGGCCGAGTAGGGGTCGGCCAGCCGGCCGTCCGGCCCCTGCGCGGACGAGGTGACCGTGATCACCGTGGGCAGGATCGGGTCGACCTTGAAGATGGTGATGGCTTCGCCGGAATGCTCGGGCATGGCGCGTCTCCCTGGGGGGTTCCACCTCAACCGGCGACCGCGGCGATGGTTGCGCCGCCTCGTCCCCCCGCTGTCGGGATCGTCGGGCCGCATTGAAAGCCCGCGCGGCCATGCGTATATCCGCGGCCGGCCCCGAGACGCTTGGGGGGCCTTTAGGGCGGCGTCGGAGGACTAGCGGATGCTCGTGACCTTGATGAAGGCCAAGCTCCATCGGGCGACGGTCACCCAGGCCGACCTCGACTACGAGGGCTCCATCGCCATCGACCGCGACCTGCTGGACGCCTCCGGCATCCTGCCGCACGAGCAGGTGGACGTGCTGAACATCACCACCGGCGCCCGCTTCACCACCTACGCCATCGAGGCGCCGCGCGGCTCCCGCGTGATTGGCGTCAACGGCGCCGCTGCGCGGCTCGTGCAAAAGGGCGATAAGGTGATCGTGGTCACCTATGGCCTGCTGCCCTCCGAGGAAGCCCGCAACTATGCCCCGACGGTCGTGCTGCTGGATGACGCCAACGAGATCAAGCAGGCCGCCTGAGGCCGTCCTCGGCGCGCTGGTGCTGGTCGCCGTCAGCCTCGCCGCCTGTTCGCCCGGCGCGCCCAGGGGCGTCGACAAGGACAAGCTGGACGCCGCCGTCTCCGACGCGATCGGCGACCCCGCCAGCTGCCTGCTGATCGCCGAGAAGGCCACCGGCAAGGTGGTCTACCGCTACAACACCGCCACCGTCTGCGCCCGCCAGCTGCCCGCCTGCCAGGGCCAGGCCGTCTGGCAGGTGAAGGACCTGCTGGCCGCCACCGTGAAGGACGGCCAGCCCCGCGCGCTCAGCTGCAACACCACCGCCGACGCCTCGCGCGGCGTCAGCTGGGCCTCGGGCGTGCTGCCGGCCAAGGGCCTGGTCTACGCCGCGATGATGGAGGGGACCCGCACCTTCCCCGGCCGCATGATGGCCGAGCGCATCGAGCCGCGCCTGCAGGACCTCGGGCTGAAGTAGCGGCCCTAGCGCGCCAGTTCGTAGACCCCGCTCACCTGGATCCGCACCTGCATCTCGCCCGGCGAGACCGGGGTCGGCGCGGCCATGCGCTTGGAGACCATCATCGTCGCCTCATAGGGCTGCGGCGGGCTGAAGCTCGCGCCCTCCGTCAGGCTCACCAGCCGCAGGATCGGACGGCCCACCGCGTGCGCGTAGAGGTCGGCCTTGGCCTGCAGCGCCTTGACGGCGGCCAGCCGGGCGGCGTCCTGCGCCGGCTGCGGGTCGACGAAGCCGAAGCTGATCGAGTTGACGTTGGTCGCCCCGGCCCCCACCGCGGCGTCCACCGTCGGGCCCAGCCGCTTCAGGTCGCGGGCGATCACCGTCACCTGGTTCGAGGCGTCGTAGCCGGTCAGGCGCGGCGGCTGGTTCTGCTCATAGACGTACTTGGGGCTGACGTTGAGCTGCGAGGTGCGGATGTCGCGGTCGGCCAGGCCGCTGCGCTTCAGGGCGGCCAGCACCCGGGTCATCTGCTCGCCGTTGGCGGCCAGCGCCTGGGCCGCGCTCGGCGCCTCGGTCTGGACGCCCAGCGTGATGGTCGCCATGTCGGGCTCGGCCATGACGTCGCCATAGGCCGAGAGGTTCAGGGTGGTCGCCTGGAACGGCGTCTCCGGCGCGGCGCCCAGCGGCTGGGCGAGGGCGGCGGGCGCGGCGGCGGTCACGAGGGCCAGGCCAAGGCCCGCCGCGCGCAGGAAGCTGTTCATCTGGGGGATCTCCATCCAAGCTCGGCCACGACGTTGGCAGTCCGCGCCTGAACGCAAGCTTTAAGGGCCGTGCAGCCCATGGTAACCGCGCTCAGCCTCGCCGTCGCTGCGGGGGCCCGTAGCTCAATGGTTAGAGCCGGCCGCTCATAACGGTCTGG
>JAQGIX010000424.1 GCA_028290925.1 Phenylobacterium sp.
AACCGTAACAGTTCTGAGGGCTTGAAGCTCACGTCGCGTAGCAACGCGCGTCCCACAGCTAAGGTTCATGATGCGCTTCGCTCCGGCGGCCCTCCTACTCGGCGCCGGCGGCCTCCTGCTGGCCGCCTGCACCGATCCCACGCCGGACACGGGCACAACGCCCACCCCGATCGCCCAGGTCGCGCCACAAGCCGCACCGGCCCCCCCGCCGTCGGCGACGCCGCCGCCGCCGATGGTGCAGATCGCCGACCCCGCGCCGCTGGCCTTGCCGCCGGCCCCCGAGCCGACGCCGCCCGCGCCGCCGCAGGCCGCGGCGATCAACGAGGCCACCTGGCCGCCGGCCGATCCGGCGGCGAAGGCCAAGAGCGGCGCCCTGATCCGCGCCGAGGTGCTGCTGGCCCGCGCCCGCTTCTCGCCCGGAATGATCGACGGCCAGGACGGCGGCAATCTCAAGAACGCCGTGGCGGCCTTCGAGGCGGCCAAGGGCCTGCCCGTGGACGGCGCTCTGAATCCCCAGGTTTGGACCGCCCTGACCCAGGCCGACGCGGGCCCTTCGGTGGTCGCCTATGTGATCGCGCCGGAGGACGTGAAGGGGCCGTTCCTGGCGGCCATCCCGACCAAGTACGAGGACATGGCCAAGCTCGACCACCTGGGCTTCCTCAGTCCGCTGGAGGGCTTGGCCGAGAAGTTCCACATGGACCAGGCGCTGCTGAAGTCGCTGAACCCCGGCGCGGATTTCGGCCACGCCGGAACCCAGATCCTAGTCGCCGCGATCGGGCCGGAGACCCTGCCGGCGCCGGTGGCGGCCATCGAAGTGGACAAGAACCAGCGCCAGGTCCGCGCCTATGGCGCCGACGGCGGCTTGCTGGCGACCTATCCGGCGACCGTCGGCTCAAGCGAGCGGCCCGCGCCCACCGGGACCTTCACGGTCACCGGCGTGGCGCGCAATCCGACCTACACCTACGACCCGTCGCGGCTGACCTTCGGCGACAAGTCGATGGGCAAGCTGACCATCAAGCCGGGGCCGCACAATCCGGTGGGCGCGGTGTGGATCGACCTCTCCATCCCGACCTACGGCATCCACGGCGCGCCGGACCCGCGCCTGGTGGGCAAGACGGCGAGCCACGGCTGCGTGCGCCTGACCAACTGGGACATCCGCCAGCTGGCCTCGGGAGTGAAGCGCGGCGCGAAGGTCAGCTTCGTCGGGATCGAGCGGCCGCCGGGTCAGAAGGCCAAGCTCAACTCCGCCAGCGTAGGGTCGCTGCTTCCACTGGGTTGACGAAGGCGCGGCCCTCCCGCCGGCTGGCCGCCCACTCGCGCTTCAGCTGGTGGTACCACTTGGCCTGCTTGTCGGCGTCGTCGATCCACAAGAGCGGGGGATCGTACTTCAGGCCCTGGTTCTGCAGGTTCACCATGTCGCCGTCCTGGCGCAGGAAGGCGCGCGCGCCGGCGGCGATGAACGGCTTGAGGAACAGGAACGCCGGGTGGTCGGACCAGACGATCTGGGTGATCCGGGTGCGGGTCTCCGAGACCGGCGTCAGGCAGGTGAGGGCGAGGACCTGGCGATTGCCGATGACGATATGCTCCCAGCGCAGGCCGGGGATCCGGAAGGTGATCTCGGTGAGCGGCTCGCCGCCCAGGATGGCGTAGGCGCGGCTGTTCTTCGAGGGTTCGTGGCGGACCATGGCGAAGCCCTGCTCCCGAGGCTCGAACCGCTTGGCCTTCTCGTGCTGGCTGCCCGCCGAGCGCCACCACCACTGCTGATGCACGTAAGGACCGTGCGCCGGGTCCATCAGCCCGACGACGGCGTGGTCGATATGGGCGTCGAAGGTCATGCGGTCCACGAGCTTGGGCGCCCCGCCCACCACGCCGGGGAAGACCGGCGGCGGCTCGCTGGGCTCGGCCAGGCTGCGCGCATCGCCGCTCACCCAGACGAAGATCAGCCCCTGGCTCTCGGCCACCGGATAGCGCCGCACCCGGATGCGGGCGACGTCCATCGCCTGGTCGGCCACCAGCGAGGGGATCGCCGCGCAGGCGCCGTCCGCGGCGAACCGCCAGCCGTGGTAGGGGCACTCCACGGTCTCGGCGCCGGAGGCCTCGGTGTGGAAGCGCCCGGCCGACAGCGGCGCGGCGCGGTGCGGGCAGATGTCCCGCAGGCCGAACAGCTGGCCGGCCTTGGAGCGGCCCAGCAACACGGGCTCGCCGAGCAGTTCGTAGCGGGCAAGCTGGCCGGGCTTCAGCTCGGAGGAGAGCGCGGCGAAGTACCAGATGTCGGTGAGGAAGCCCTCGCCGAACTTCGCATCCGCCTTCGCCAGCTTGGTGTCGCCCTCGGCCATCGGTCCGCTTTAGCCCCCCGCGGCTTAACGGGCCAGCCGCAGGAACACCGCGGCGTAGGGACTGAGGCCGAGCGAGGCCCCGCGTAGTTCCGCCTCGCCGGCGCGGACGGGCAAGAGCTCGGCGCCCTCCAGCGACGGCAGCGTGGGGGCGACCGGGGCGTCCGACAGGTTGAAGACGCAGGCGATGCGCGCCTCGCCCTGCGTGCGCACGAAGGCCAGCACCGGGTCGGGCGCGTCGATGAACTCCAGCTCGCCGAGCGTCATGGCCGGCGAGGCCTTGCGGAAGCCGATCATCTGGCGGGCGAAGGCCAGCGCCGAGTCCGGATCGGCGTCCTGCGACGCGACGCTCAGGCCTTCGTGCTCGCGGGCCATCGGCAGCCAGGGCGTCCCGCTGGTGAAGCCCAGGTTCGGCGCATCGGCGGCCCACGGCATGGGCGTGCGGCAGCCGTCGCGGCCGCCGGTGTAGGGCCAGTAGAGGTCGCCCACCGGATCGCGCAGCTGGTCGCGCGTGAGCTTCGCCTGCGGCAGGCCGAGCTCCTCGCCCTGGTAGATCAGGGTCGTGCCCTTCAAGGCGACCAGCAGGGCGAACATGAGCTTCGCCAGCTCCGGCGAGGCGTCCTCGCCGCCGAACCGGCTGAGCGTCCGGGGCACGTCGTGGTTGGAGAAGGAGATGGTCGGCCAGTGGGTCGGATAGGCGGCGAGCGTCTCGTAGTGGCCGCGAACGAAGTCCGGCGTCAGCTTGCGGGCCAGCAGCATGACGAAGGTGTAGCCCGAGTGCAGGCCGGCGTCGGGGGAGAGGTAGCCGCCGCAGCGGTCCTCCTCCTCGGAGAACTCGCCGAACACGAAGCGGTCTCCATGAGCTTCCACGCGCTTGCGGATGATCTCCAGCATCTGCTCGTTCTCCGGCAGGTTGGAGTCGTGGAAGTGGCGCTGCAGGTTGCCGGCGTGGCTCCAGTGATGGCGGGTGCGCTCGTCCGGCGGGACCGGCGGATTGTCGGCCAGGGTCTCGTCGTGCAGGAAGGTGCCGGCGACATCCAGGCGGAAGCCGTCGACGCCCTTGGCGAGCCAATGGTCGAGCACGCCCAGCGCCGCGTCGCGGGCCTCAGGGTTGCGCCAGTTCAGCTTCGGCTGCTGGCGGAGGAACTTGTGGTGGTAGTGCTGGCGCCTCGCCGGCTGGTAGGCCCAGGCCGGACCGCCGAACACCGACAGCCAGTTGTTGGGCGCCGTGCCGTCCGGGGCCGGGTCGGCCCAGACGTACCAGTCCGCCTTGGGGCCGTCCGCGCCGCCGGTGAGGCTTTCCAGGAACCAGGGATGTTCGTCGGAGGTGTGCGACAGCACCTCGTCGAGGACCACCTTCAGCCCCTTGGCGTGGGCCGCCGCCAGCAGGCGCTCGAAGGCGGCCATGCCGCCGTAGTCGCGGTGCACGCCCTCGAAATCGGCGACGTCATAGCCCCAGTCGCGGTCGGGCGAGGGATGGATCGGCGACAGCCAGATCCCGTCGACCCCCAGGGCCTTGATGTAGTCGAGCTTGGCCTCGACCCCGGCCAGGTCGCCGAAGCCGTCGCCGTCGCTGTCGAAGAAGCTCCGCACATAGACGTGGTAGAGGACGGCACCCTTCCACCACGGGGCGTTCCCCTCGGCTCGTCCCGGCGAAGGCCGGGATCCAGGTTCAGCCGCGGAGTCTCCTGGAGGATCGCCCGTGGTCATCTCCGGCTCCCGGCGATTGCCATCTGGGTCCCGGCGTTCGCCGGGATGAGCGGTTGAAGCTTAGGCCTCGCCGATGCGGGTGATGATCCGCGAGACGATTCCGTAGTCCACGGCCTGTTCGGCGCTCATCCAGAAGTTCCGCTGGGTGTCCTTCTCGATCCGCTCCAGGGTCTGGCCGGTCTCGCGGGCGATGACGCGGTTCACCCGCTCGCGCATCTTGATGATCTCCTCGGCCTCGATCTCGATGTCCGAGGCCTGGCCGCGCACGCCGCCGGTGGGCTGGTGCAGCAGGAAGCGGGTGTTGGGCAGGCAGAGACGGTTCTCCTTCTCCGCACCCAGGTAGATGTGCGCGCCCGAGCTCGCCACCCAGCCGGTGCCGATCACCTTCACCGGCGCGCCGCAGAACTTGATCATGTCGTGGACGGTGTCGCCGCTCTCCACGTGGCCGCCCGGCGAGTTGATGATGATCCGGATCGGGGCGTCGCTCTCCGAGGACAGCGCGGTGATCTGGGCGGTGACCCGCTCGGCCAGCCGCATGTCGATCTCGCCGAAGATCAGCACGGTGCGCGACTTGTAGAGCGCGTTCTGGACCGGCCCCGCCGTCATCGGCATGTCGGGCAGGCGGGACTTCTCCTCCTCGTCCGGTTCGTCGTCGTCCAGCCGGACTCTCCATTGCGTCATCAGGGGCTCCTTGGGCCAGGCCGGGGCAGGGCGCGCCGCCGAGGCGCCGCAAGTCCACCGGCGGAATTGCTCCCTTGCAGTTATTGGGCTCGGCGGGTTCCCGCAAGCCGGCCGGCGCAGATTCCCTCGCCGGTGCGCCCCTTGCATCGCACCGAACCTCAGGCGAGCCTCACCGCATGACCATGCTCACCCCCGCCCTGACGCTGGAGATCGGCCCGGCGGCGCCTGCCGACACGCCGGAGATCGCCGAGGTGCTGCAGGCGGCCGCCCGCTGGATCGAGACCTGGCGCGGCCGGCTGTGGGACCCGGGCCTGCTGGGCGAGGATTTCGTGGCCCCCATCGTCGCCCGCGGCGAATTCCTGGTGGCGCGCACCGAGGGCGAGATCGCCGGCGTCGCCATCGTCCAGCCGGAGGATGCCCTGTTCTGGCCCGACAAGCCGCCTGGCGAGGCGGGCTATCTGCATAAGCTGGTGATCCGCCGGGCCTATGCCGGCCAGGGCGTCTCGCGCGCGCTGATCGAGGCCGCGGCGATGCGCGTCGCCGGCTGGGGGCGGAGCCTGCTGCGCCTCGACTGCCACCCGGACCTGGCGCGGGTCTATGTGGGCTTCGGCTTCCGGAAGATCGACGAGCGGCTGGTCGTCCATCCAGAGAGCGGCCGCATCACCGTGGCCCGCATGGAGCGGCGGCTCGGCGCTTGACCTCACCTGCGCCCGCGCCGCAAATGGCCGGCAAGATCAAACAACCGTTTAGAAGGAGCGCGTCATGAGCGAGGTGATGGACAGGGCCCAGGCGATCACCGGCGGCCTCTTCGATCTCACCGGCAAGGTGGCGGTGATCACCGGCTCCTCGCGCGGCATC
>JAQGIX010000011.1 GCA_028290925.1 Phenylobacterium sp.
AAGGCCGCAGCCACCCAGCTCGCCCGCTCCATCGACGACGTGCTCGACATGGCCCAGATCGACGCCGGCGAGATGGCGCTGGACCTGGAGGACGTCCGGGTGGGCGACCTGCTGATCGGCGTCGCCGCGCGCTGGAACGAGCGGGCGTCATCGTCGGGCGTCAGCATCGCCGCCGAGACCTCGCAGGACGTCGGCCTGATCCGCGGCGACGCCAAGCGCCTGGCGCAGATCCTCGACCACCTGGCGGAGAATGCGATCGCCCAGACCCCCAGCGGCGGCACGGTCACCCTGGCCGCCCGCAAGGCGCTGGGCGAGGTGCAGCTCACCGTCGCCGACACCGGGCGCGGCATCCCCTTCCACGTCCAGGCGCACATCTTCGACCGCTTCATCGGCCGCGAGCGCGGCGGCCCGGGCCTCGGCCTGGCGCTGGTCAAGTCGCTCACCGAGCTGCACGGCGGCTGGGTGGCGCTGGAGAGCGAACCGGGGGCCGGCGCCACCTTCACCTGCCACCTGCCGGAAGAGGCCCACGCCGGCGCCGCCCAGCCGGAGCTGCAGCTCTAGCTAGGGCGGCCTCCCCAGCTCTGATAAGAAGGGCGACGGGAGGATTTACTCATGAACAGACTGATTGCGCCCATCGTGGCCGGCCTGCTGCTGAGCGGCGCGGGCTTCGGCTCCGTCGCGCTCGCCCAGGCCCCGGCCCAGACCCCGGCTGCGGCCCCCAAGCCGCCGGCCGACGCCATGACCGACCCGGCCATGAAGCGCGCCGAGGTCATCGCCTTCATCGGCCTGAAGCCCGGCGACCGGGTGGCCGACATCATCGCCGGCCGCTTCGTCCGCGCGCTCAGCGTCGCCGTCGGCCCGACCGGCAAGGTCTACGCCGTCATGCCCGCCGAGGTGGTCAAGGCGCACCCCGAGGTGACGGGCATGCTGAAGACCGTCGCGGCCATGCCCGCCTACGGCAATGTCGTGGTGAGCACGCCGCCGATCGACGCCCCGGCCCTGCCGGCCAGGCTGGACGCGGTGTTCATCCGCCAGAACTACCATGACCTGCACGACAAGTTCATGGGCCCGGCCGACGTGGCCGCCTTCAACCGCAACGTCTACGCGGCGCTGAAGCCCGGCGGCGTGTACGTCGTGCTGGACCATGTCGCCGCCCCCGGCTCCGGCCTGCGCGACACCGACACCATCCACCGCATCGATCCGGCGACGGTGAAGGCCGAGGTCACCGCGGCCGGCTTCAAGTTCGACGGCGAGAGCAAGGTCCTCGCCAACCCGGCCGACGACCACTCCAAGATGGTCTTCGACCCGGCCATCCGCGGCAAGACCGACCAGTTCCTCTACCGCTTCAGGAAGCCGAAGTAGGCGGGCTCTAGGCCAGGCGACGGGGCGGCGGCGGTGCGGGCGAGCGCGCCGCCTCGTCCTTGAGCCAGGCGCCGAACGCCTCGGCGATGGGGTTCTCGGCCAGGCGCGGACGCAGGAAGACATAGCGGTCCGTGACGGGCGCGAAGCCGAACGGGGCCGCCAGGCGGCCCCGCTCGATGTCGGGCGCCGCGAAGGCCCAGGCCGTGACCGCCACGCCAAGTCCCGCGGCCGCGGCCTCCAGCATGTAGGAGTTGTGCTCGAACTCGCGGTCCGTGGCGACCGCGGGCAAGGTCTCGCCTGAATGCCGCGCCCAGGCCTCCCAGGCCGCGCGGAACGTCTCGCTGTGCAGCCGCGGCAGCGCCAGCACGCGGCCCAGGTCGCCTCCCACCTCCGCGAGCAGCTCCGGCGCCAGCACCGGCCCGTGGTGGTGCGCCATGAACGGCGTCGCGCGGACGCCCTGCGGCGTGGGGTCCCGCTCGATGCGGATGGCGGCGTGCAGCCCGCCCTGGCTGAAGTCGGCCGGGGCATGGCTCTCGACGATCCGCACCCGGACGCCCGGCTGCCGTTCCAGGAACCGCGGCAGGCGCGGGATCAGCCACTTCATGGCGAAGGTGCCGAGGCAGGAGATCACCAGCTCGGCGTCCGGCCCCGCCCCGGGCAGGCCGCCGGCGATCATGTCGAGGGCCGGCGTCAGCGCGCCGGCGAGGTTGCGGCCGGCGTCGGTGAGCCGCAGCTCGTGCCGCGGCCCCGCCACCAGCTTGACCCCGAGCTGGTCCTCCAGGGCGTGCGCCTGGCGGCTCACCGCTCCATGGGTGATGCACAGCTCCGCGCCCGCGGCGGTCATAGAGCCCAGCCGGGCGAACGCCTCGAAGGCGCGCAGGCCGGTCAGCGAAGGCAGCGGACGGCGAGGCATGTGACTCCAGCTCACATCTCGTCGCGGCTTAATCGATTGCGCGCGCAAGGCCAAGCGCGGGACATCTGGCCATGCCGCCACCCGATCCTCCACCCCAGCCGCCGCCGCGGTTCGAGACCGCCTACCTGCTGGCCGCCGTGGTCGTCTGGATGGGCGTCCTGATCAGCCTGGTCATGCCCTCGGCGCCGGACGAGCGGCCGCCCGCCCCTTCATGGAGAGGGACAGGCCGTGAAGCGGTCAGGGTGGGGAATACAGGATCGGGCTCCGACGCGCCGCCGTTCCGCTGGCAGCGCATCTCGCGCCTCAACTCCGCCGCTTCGGCCGCATCCGCCCGACCTGCTTGCGGATGTCCCCAATTCCCCGCAGCGCCTGCTCCAGGTTGGCGATAGTCGCGCCCTCCGCGATCCCGGCGGCCCGACGGGCGAGCCCGATGTCGCGTTCCTCCGCGGCCCAGCGGGTCATCTGGTCGAAGTCCGGGTCGCGCTTCGCCCAGCCGTAGAGCGTCACATGGTGCGGCATGCCGGGCAGACCGGACAGCGAATGCAGCGAGGCGCCCGCCGCGATCCGCTCGATGATCTCCGCCTCAAGCGCCGGCGTCAGCTTGCGCCGCGCCCGCATCCGCGCCCGATGGCCGGCGAGCTTGGCGGCTTCGTACGCAGCGGCGAACTCCGGCCGAGCCTTCCGCCACTGCCGCACGGTCGTCTTGCAGGGCATCGCCGGGTCGCCCAGCACCTTCGGAACCGGCTCGCCGGCCGCCACCCGCGCGACGATCCGGTCGGCGAGGGCCTCGTCGAACCGCCATCGGCGCTTGTTCTCGCCCAGCGACGCGGAAAACCGCCAGGCCTCGTCCAGCCGCGCGGCGAACTCCGGCCGCGTCCGCTTCCAGCGGTTCAGCTGGTCCCGCCCCGGCATCGCCGGATCGTTCACCAAGTCGCGCACCGCCTCGCCCCGTCGCACCCGCAACAGCATCGCCTCGGCGACGGCTTCGTTGAACGAGCCCGCGCCTCTCGCCTCCGCCCGCGCCGCGAGCCGCCCCGCCTGGGCCGCCTGCAGCCGCGCCGCGAAAACCGGGTCTTCCTTGGCCCAGCGAAACACCGTCTGCCGACTCGGGAACCCCGGCTCAGCCTCCAGCCGCGCCAGCGTCCAGCCGGCCGCGACACGCTCACAGACGCGCCGCTCCAGCTCGGCCCGGGGATAGGGAGGATGCATGGGGGGAGTGTAGCAGAGGAAGGAATGAGAACAAAGAGGGAACTTTGTCGATCTGCACCCGCTCTAGCGGAGTCTGCCTCTGACTCTGAGCGGACCTTCGGAGAGTCCGCTCTTGGGCGCTGAGCCGAAGTTCCGCCTTCCCCCATACCAGCCGGGGGCGAGCCGGACATCGCGACCAAGCTTGCGCTTGCGGACGCCGGCGTGTCATGGGGCGCGACGAATTCACGGATTGGAATTCGCGTGCTCGCTCCGGACCTGCCCCTCCTCACCTTCCCCGATGCAAAGGCCTTCGAGGCCTGGCTGGCCGATCAAGCCGAAACGTCTGCCGGAGCATGGTTGAAGTTCGCCAAAGCCGGCGCGTCCGAGGGGACGCTGAGCAAGACGGACGCGGTTGACAGCGCGCTCGCGTATGGGTGGATCGATGGGCGGCTCGGGCGTGTTGACGAGCACTACTACAAGATCAGATTCACGCCCCGGACGGCGCGCAGCGCGTGGTCTCAATTGAACAGGGAGCGCGTGGAGCGTCTGATCTCCCTCGACAGAATGACAGCCCGGGGCCTGGCGGAAGTCGGGCGCGCGAAGGCCGATGGTCGTTGGGATGCGGCGTATGCACCTCAGGGCCGCGCGACCCCGGACGCAGACCTGCTTGCCGCGCTCGATGCGCAGCCCAAGGCGCGAGCGTTCTTCGACAGCCTCGACGCCGCCAATCGGTACGCCGTCGTTTATCGAGTTCAGCGAGCGGGCGGACCCGAGAAACGCGCCACGAAAATCGCCGAACTCGTCGCCCGACTGGCCGCCGGCCACGCCTTTCACCCACCCCGCAATCGCACAGGGTAACTGCGCGCCGGCGGCGCCAGCGCGAGCGCGTCGCGTCGCGTCGGATATGGGTCGTAAGCGGCGTCCGAAGACCACGGTCGTCTCGACCGCGATCAGCCAGGCAGCGGACATTCCCAATTTCTGCAGGGGGTGGGTTGCGGACGTTCGGTAATCAGTGAGGGCACGGCGGGGTGAGCACCTCGATTCGGAGCAGGCGTTGGCCTTGAGCGAAAGCCCTAAGATGCACGCCATTCTCGATAGGAGAGCCGTGGTGACGGCTAAAGTGGTAGCCCACCCTCCAGCCACTGTCGCTTAGCGCGAACGGGTGACCCTGCAGTGTGAAGTGGTCCACGCCGAGATCGTGATCTGGGTGCACTGCTTCGTGGAACTGGGCCACGCATCCGTCCAGGACCGCGTATTGATGGTGGGCATAGTCATAGCGCCAGACCAGTGTCTCGACACCTGAGTAGGTGAGGAAACCGAGGCCGCCCAACGCCATCAAAGTGATGACGCCGCAAGCCATCATTTCCCGGGAACGATCTGCACCCCGTTGGGCTGACCTCCTGCCCAGGCGAACCCAACTCACCACCGCGATGGCCGAGAACATTAGCGAGCCGAACAGGGCGACGCTGATCATGGATGGATCGACGACCGGCAGAGTGAGAGCGTCGTAGATGACCTGTCGGCCGCCCAACTGGGTTCTCCTTCGCCAGCCTGCTTAGCTCAACGAAGAGAGCACAAATGAGCGCCGACGTGAAATTCCGGTCTTCGCCCTGGACGGTCGGCTATGGGTCGAACGCCGACATAGATTTCAAGCCTGAGAGCGGACTGTCTGAACGTCTGCAGAGGATGGGTTGCGGACCCACAAGAACGCATTCAGGGCGAAGAGGCCGATGGGCGCGGGCGGCAACCGCACTGTCGGCGAGCTAGCTCACCGCCTCGGGCCGCGCCTCCGCTGGGGCGACCCCACTGGAGTCGCTCACGCTCAGCACCGCGCCCTCCAGCTCCGCCGGCGTCGGCGCCTCGTAAACGCTTTCGAGCATTGCGAACATTTCCGGCGTCACCTCGGCGGCGAAGGTCTCGCCCCTGGTCGTGTTGCGGTCGGCGACGCGGGCGCGGCGGACGTCCTGGGGCGCATCGACGAAGTGCCACTGCAGCGACAGGCCCTTCGCCTCGGCGATCTGGCGGATGCGCTCCCGGTCGGTGCGGCGCATCGCGCCGATGTCGAGGACCACCGAGGCGCCGGCGGCCAGCACGGCCGTGGCGGTCGACCAGATCAGCGCGTCGCAGCGGCCCAGGCGCTCCACCATCCACCCGAACTCGATGGCGCCGCGGACGTCGGGGCCGAACAGGCGCGCGCCCCACTCGTCAAGGACGAAGGGCACGGCGCCCTCGCGCCGGGCCAGCGCGTGCGCGTAGGTCGTCTTCCCCGCCCCGCAGGGCCCGAAGATGACGTGGAGTGTGGCTGGCATGGCGCCCACTTCCCCCTCCCTTGAGCTAAAGGGAGCGCCGTCACGGTAACGCTCCCTGCCGTCCAACGGCTCAGCTTGATCTTCGTTCCGCGACACACGACCGGGGACCGTTGCGCCTCTCGGGCAGGGCGGCCAGACGGGCGCGCATCAAGGCCAGGCAACGGAAGGTCCGCAACGGGTTGTGAGCGGACACCGTCCCAAGGTCAGGAAGCGGACCCGCCGCCGCAGCGTGCCCCGAGCGGACATCCAGAACGTCAGTGACGGGTGGAAAGGAGACGTTTCACGGTTAAGCTCGCCAGATGGCTGCCGCCGCACAAGAACTGTACGACAGCGATGCGCGCGACGACCCGTTCATCGCGGAATATGAGCGTGCCCGTGACTCACTCCACACATCGGAGTGGCGTCGCAGATTGGAGGAGTTGGAGCAGCTCGCCTACCGCGGCTCCATCATGAGCATCCTTCTAGTGTCGGACGCCATGCGCGACGGGTGGATGTACGATCAAGACCTTCCTGGCGCGGAGGCTTGGTATCGAGTGGCGGTCGAGTCGGGGTCCGCGCGTGGACTGTTCGGGTTGGGCCTCACTCACCTCTTGATGGGGCGGTTTAGCGAAGCCGTCCAAGACCTCGAAGCGGCCATCGCTAGAAACTATCCGCCCGCGTACAACGCACTGGCGGGCATATATTTTCGTGGGGATGGTGTTCCGGTCGATCGGCCACGAGCAAGGCACCTTTGGCGAAAGGGCGCTGCTATGGGTCACCTGCCCGCCAAGCGGAACTTGGTGCAGCA
>JAQGIX010000030.1 GCA_028290925.1 Phenylobacterium sp.
CCCCGCTCCGCCATATCCCACACGTTGGATGAGGCGCGCGCCGCGCTCGACCTCATCAAGCTGCCCTGCGTCATCCGGCCCTCCTTCACGCTCGGCGGCACCGGCGGCGGCATCGCATACAACCGCGAGGAATTCGAGCAGATCGCCGGCAGTGGCCTGGCGGCTTCGATGACGACGGAGATCCTGGTCGAGGAAAGCGTCCTCGGCTGGAAGGAATACGAGATGGAGGTCGTGCGCGACCGCAACGACAACTGCATCATCGTCTGTTCCATCGAGAACATCGATCCGATGGGGGTGCACACCGGCGATTCGATCACCGTCGCCCCGGCGCTGACGCTGACCGACAAGGAATACCAGCGGATGCGCACCGCCTCGATCCAGGTGCTGCGCGAGATCGGCGTGGAGACCGGCGGCTCCAACGTGCAGTTCGCGGTCAATCCGGCCGACGGGCGCATGGTGGTGATCGAGATGAATCCCCGCGTGTCGCGCTCCTCGGCGCTGGCGTCCAAGGCCACCGGCTTCCCGATCGCCAAGATCGCCGCGCGGCTGGCCGTGGGCTACACGCTCGACGAGCTGATGAACGACATCACCGGGGCCACCCCGGCCTCGTTCGAGCCGTCCATCGACTACGTGGTCACCAAGATCCCGCGCTTCGCCTTCGAGAAGTACCCGGGCGCGGAAGCGGTGCTGTCGACCTCCATGAAGTCGGTGGGCGAGGTGATGGCCATCGGCCGGACCTTCGCCGAGAGCCTGCAGAAGGCGCTGCGCGGGCTGGAGACCGGGCTGACCGGGCTCGACGAGTTCGTCATCGAGAACGCCGGCGATCCGGAGATGGGCCACGCCGCGGTGCTGCGCGAGCTCGGCCGGCCGACGCCGGACCGGCTCAGGGTCATCGCCCAGGCGTTCCGCGAGGGGCTGACCTGCGACGAGATCCAGGCGGCCTGCTCCTACGAGCCCTGGTTCCTGCGCCAGATCGAGGCGCTGGTCGGCGAGGAGGCGAAGATCGCCGGCGCCGGCCTGCCCGCCGCGGCGGCGGAGTTCCGCCGGCTGAAGGCGCTCGGCTTCTCCGACGCCCGGCTCGCCAAGCTCACCCACACCACGGAGACCGAGGTGCGCGAGCAGCGCCGGGCGCTGGGCGTGCGCCCGGTCTACAAGCGCATCGACAGCTGCGCCGGCGAGTTCCGCGCCGAGACGCCCTACATGTATTCGACCTACGAGACCGGCGCGCTGGGCCAGCTGCCCGACAACGAGGCCGAGCCGTCGGACCGCAAGAAGGCGATCATCCTGGGCGGCGGGCCCAACCGGATCGGCCAGGGGATCGAGTTCGACTACTGCTGCTGCCACGCCGCCTTCGCCCTCGACGAGATCGGGGTGGAGTCGATCATGGTGAACTGCAACCCCGAGACGGTCTCCACCGACTACGACACCTCCGACCGGCTGTATTTCGAGCCGCTCACAGCGGAAGATGTGCTCGAGCTGATCGACGTGGAGCGGGCGCGCGGCGAACTGCTGGGCGTGATCGTGCAGTTCGGCGGCCAGACGCCGCTGAAGCTCGCCAAGGCGCTGGAGGACGCCGGGATCCCGATCCTCGGCACCACGCCCGACGCCATCGACCTGGCGGAGGACCGCGAGCGGTTCCAGCAGCTGCTGCACCGGCTGAAGATCCAACAGCCGATCAACGCCATCGCCCGCTCCCGCGAGGAAGCGTTCGCCGGCGCCCACAGCGTCGGCTATCCGGTGGTGATCCGGCCCTCCTACGTGCTGGGCGGCCGGGCCATGGAGATCGTCCGCGACGACGAGCAGCTCGATCGCTACATTCGCCACGCGGTGCAGGTGTCGGGGGATTCACCCGTCCTGATCGACCAGTACCTGTCGCGCGCCACCGAGGTGGATGTCGATGCGCTCTGCGACGGCGAGACGGTGTTCGTTTGCGGCGTCATGGAGCACATCGAGGAAGCCGGCGTGCACTCCGGCGACAGCGCCTGCTCGCTGCCGCCGTTCTCCCTGAAGCCCGAGACCATCGCCGAGCTGAAGGTGCAGACCGAGGCCATGGCCCGGGCGCTGGACGTCCGCGGCCTGATGAACGTGCAGTTCGCCATCGAGGAGCCGCACTCCGCGAACCCGCGGATCTTCGTCCTGGAGGTCAACCCGCGCGCCAGCCGCACCGTGCCGTTCGTGGCCAAGACCATCGGCCAGCCGATCGCGGCGATCGCGGCCAAGATCATGGCCGGGAAGCGCCTGGCCGACTTCGGCCTGAAGGAAGGCGCTTTCGACCACGTGGCGGTGAAGGAGGCGGTGTTCCCCTTCGCGCGCTTCGCCGGCGTCGACACCATCCTGGGGCCGGAGATGCGCTCCACCGGCGAGGTCATGGGCCTGGACTGGATTCGCCCCGGCGAGACCTCCGCGCCGGCCTTCGCGCGGGCCTTCGCCAAGAGCCAGCTGGGCGGCGGGGTCATGCTGCCGGCCAAGGGCTGCGTCTTCGTGTCGGTGAAGGACGCCGACAAACAATGGATTCTGGAGCCCACCCGCACGCTCGCCGACCACGGGTTCAAGGTGCTGGCCACCGCCGGGACGGCGAAGTTCCTGGCCGAGCAGGGCATCGCCGTCGAGCCGGTCAAGAAGGTGCTGGAGGGCCGTCCGCACATCGTCGACGCCATGAAGAACGGCGAGGTGCAGCTGGTCTTCAACACCACCGAGGGCAAGCAGTCGCTGGTCGACAGCTTCGAGATCCGCCGCTCGGCCCTGATGATGAAGATCCCCTACTTCACCACCACCGCCGGCGCGCTGGCGGCGGCCCAGGCGATCGTGGTCACCGCCCAGGCGCCGTTGGAAGTGCGGCCGCTACAGAGCTACGCCTAAGGCCGCTCCCCTCCCGCTGGGCGGAGGGAGAGGGGGCCGGGGCGCCCGGCGTGGCCGATAGGCCGCACCCGTCATGGTTGCGCGATCTGAAGCCAACCATTTGATTGACCGGCGTTCTTGCGAGGCGCACGCTCGGCAAATCGCCTGACTGAAACAGGCGGCGATAAGGGCGCGCTCCGGCGGTCCCACGGGAAGAAGCAGCCGGAACGGGGCCCTTGCGGCGCCTGTCGCAGTTCGGCGGAGGACCTTGGTCCTCCCTGTGGATTGCGAGGAAGCCTAATGCCTACCGAGCATCATGGTGAGCTTCATCACCACCGTAACCGTAACACTGCTCAGCGTTTCGAGACCCTGATCCAGGTCCTGATGGTCGTGGCCGTCGCCATCCTGGCGGTCGGCCTGATCTATGGGGTGCTGAACACCGGCTCGACCACGCCGAGCTGGATGCGCTGATCGGCGCTTCGCCGGTCCGGAACGGCGCCGGACCGGCGGCTGCGCCGCGCTGAGAACCGATGTCCGCGGGCGCAAGTCCCGCGCGGACGTGGGGGCGATCGCGGCAACCGCAGCGGAGATGAACCGACGGGCTTGCGCCCGGGCCGGCGGCTCGCGCGCGCCTTGACGTCGGGTCGTGCTGGCGACGTTCGCGGCCCTGGGCTAGGCGTCTGACAAGCATAGGGAGACGTCGAGATGGCCGGACGGGTCGCGGGCAAGGTCGCGCTGGTGACGGGCGGGGCGAGCGGCATCGGCCGCGGCTGCGCCGAGCGGCTGGCCGAGGAAGGCGCGGTGGTGGTGATCACCGACCTGCAGGACCACAAGGGCGAGGAGACCGTCCAGGCGATCGTCGCGGCGGGCGGCATCTGCGAATACCTGCACCACGACGTCACCGACGAAGCCGCCTGGGTGGATGTTGTCGACCGGATCCGCGCCAAGCACGGCCGGCTGGACATCCTGGTCAACAACGCCGGCATCGGGCTCGGGGGATCGGTGCTGGAGATGTCGCTGGCCGACTGGCGCCGGCAGACCGCGGTGAACCTGGACGGGGTGTTCCTGGGGACCAAGCACTCGATCCCGCTGATGCGGCAGGGCGGCGGCGGCAGCATCATCAACATGAGCTCGGTGGCCGGGCTGAAGGGCGCGCCGACGCTGGCCGGCTATTGCGCCACCAAGGGCGGGGTGCGGCTGTTCACCAAGGCGGTGGCCATGGAGTGCGGGAACGCCAAGGACGGCATCCGGGTGAACTCGGTGCATCCGGGGATCATCGAGACGCCGATCTGGCTGACCGTGGCGCCGGCCGCCGGCAACGCGCCGCCGGACCTCGACGCGCTGTCGCAGATGGCGGTGCCGCTGGGGGTGAAGGGCGTGCCGCTGGATATCGCCAACGGGGTGCTGTGGCTGGCCTCCGAGGAAAGCCGCTATGTGACGGGCGCCGAGCTGGTGATCGACGGCGGGCTGTCGGTCCGCTAGCCAGCCGGGGCATCCGGTTTGCCTAGCGCGCGCGTGGCGCGCTAAGCGGGCGAATGGCTGCGACCCTGCACGTGATCTTCGGCCCCTGCGGCGCCGGCAAGACGACCTACGCCCACACCTTCGCCCTGCGCGAGGGCGTGGTGGCCTTCATCCTGGACGACTGGATGGCCCGCCTGTTCGGGCCCGATATCCCCGAGCCGATCGAGTACCGGTGGATGCTGGAGCGGGTCGGGCGCTGCGAGGCGCAGATCTGGTCGACGGCGGCGGCGGTGATGGCGGCGGGGACCTCGGTGATCTTCGACATCGGGCTGATGCGCC
Organism: Phenylobacterium sp.; assembly: GCA_028290925.1. GTDB lineage: Bacteria > Pseudomonadota > Alphaproteobacteria > Caulobacterales > Caulobacteraceae > Phenylobacterium. Next base: position 4,639 of record JAQGIX010000030.1, read on the forward strand.
GGTCCGACCGGGCGCGGGTGCGGGAGATCGCGGAAGGCGCGGGGCTGGCGCTGCAGTTCCACTTCGTCGATGCGCCGCAGGAGGTCCGCCGGGCGCGGGTGGTGGGGCGCAACACCATCCGCGGCGAGAGCTTCGCGATCGAGGTGTCGCCGGAGATGTTCGAATTCATCGAGGGGGTCTATGAGGCGCCGGAGCCGGACGAGCTGACGGGCGCGATCGTCAGCGACAGCCGCTAGGCTGTAGGGTGCTTCCTCGGAGGGCGTTCAAGATGCGCGGATGGATCGGAGGGTTGGCGACGATGGCGGTGATGGCGGGCGGCGCGGCGGGCGCCGAGGAGCGGTTCCCCACCCTGCAGCCGGAGGCGATGACGCCGGCGCAGCGGCAGGTGGCCGACAACATCGCGTCCGGGCCGCGCAAGTCGCTGAGCGGGCCGTTCAACGCCTGGCTGCGGAGCCCGGAGCTGGCCGACCGGATGCAGAAGGTGGGCGAATACCTCCGCTTCCAGTCCAGCGTGCCGAAGCGGCTGAACGAGTTCGCGATCCTGATAACCGCCCGGACCTGGAACGCCGAGTTCGAGTGGTACGCCCACTATCCGCTGGCGCTGCAGGCCGGCCTGAAGCCGCAGGTCGCCGCCGATCTGGCGGCGGGCCAGCGGCCGGCCGACATGGCCGACGACGAGGCGACGGTCTACGATTTCCTGGGCGAGCTGCGCCGCGACAGGCGGGTGAGCGACGCGATCTACGCGCGGGCCAAGGCGCTGCTGGGCGAGGCGGGCGTGATCGACCTGATCGGCGTCGCCGGCTACTACGACCTGGTCTCCATGACCCTGAACGTGGCGCAGGTGAAGCCGCCGGAGCCCGGCCCGCTGCCGTTGCCGGTGCGCTGAGCGCCAGGCGGCGAGCGCCGCGCGGACGCTCAAATAGCAATGCTTCGGCATGCCCTTGAGTTTTGCGGCGCACAATTCTATCTTCCCTGCCCCCGGACGCCTGCGCCCGCGGCCGGCAATTTTCAATATTCCCTAGGGCGAAACCCGAGTCCTCATCTCCGATGGAAAAAGTCCCGATGACCGCCGAGGGCTACAAAGCCCTCGACGACGACCTGAGACGTTTGAAGACGCTGGAGCGGCCGGCCGTGATCGCCGCGATTTCCGAAGCGCGCCAGCATGGCGACCTCTCCGAGAACGCCGAATACCATGCCGCCAAGGAGCGGCAGGGCTGGATCGAAGGCCAGATCGCCGACATCGAGGACCGCATGGCGCGGGCCCAGGTGATCGACGTCTCCAAGCTGTCCGGCAGCCAGGTGAAGTTCGGAGCCTGGGTGTCGCTGGTCGACGAGGACACCGAGGAGGAGGCCCGCTACCAAATCGTCGGCGAGCACGAGGCCGACGTGAGGCAGGGCCGGGTGTCGATCACCTCGCCGCTGGCCCGCGCCATGATCGGCAAGGAGAGCGGCGACGTGGTGGAGGTGAACACCCCCGGCGGCGTCAAGGCCTACGAGATCACCAAGGTCGAGTGGGCCTGACGCTCCGCCGCTGAGCGAATCCCGAACGCGAGGGCCATCCTTCGGGGTGGCCCTTTCGCATGGGCCCGCTCAGAACAGGGCGGGCGCCTCGGGAGTCTCGAGCCTGGCGAGGCCAGGCCCGCGGCGCTTCAGGCCGCTTGCGAGGCCCACGGCCGCGCCGGCCCCCAGGCCCACGGCTGCGCCGATGGTGAGCACCCTCAGGCCGAGGCCCAAGGCGACGCCGGCGCCGAGCGCGGCGCCCAGGCCGGCCCACAGGCCATAGGTCTTCCAACGGTCTTCCATCGCAAGGCTCCAGAATCGCCCCTACATTACGGGGATGGCTGAAGAACGTTCCGTCCGCTGCCTGATCGTGGGTTCCGGCCCCGCGGGCTACACCGCCGCCGTCTATGCGGCGCGCGCCCTGCTGAACCCCGTGCTGATCCAGGGGATCCAGCCGGGCGGCCAGCTGACCATCACCACCGACGTGGAGAACTATCCCGGCTTCGCCGACGTCATCCAGGGCCCCTGGCTGATGGAGCAGATGCAGGCCCAGGCCGAGCATGTGGGGACCGAGATCGTCAACGACATCGTCGTCGAGGCCGACCTGTCGCAGCGGCCGTTCCGGCTGACCACCGACAGCGGCCAGGTGTGGCTCGCCGAGACCCTGATCATCGCCACCGGCGCCCAGGCGAAGTGGCTGGGCCTGGCTTCGGAACAGCGGTTCCAGGGCTTCGGCGTCTCGGCCTGCGCCACCTGCGACGGCTTCTTCTACCGCGGCAAGGCGGTGGTGGTGGTGGGCGGCGGCAACACGGCGGTGGAGGAGGCCCTGTTCCTCACCAACTTCGCCTCCAAGGTGACGGTGGTGCACCGGCGCGACGAATTCCGGGCCGAGAAGATCCTGCAGGAACGGCTGTTCGCCCATCCGAAGATCGAGGTGATCTGGGACAACGGGATCGACGAGGTGCTGGGCGGTGAGGACCCGATGGGGGTGACCGGTGTGCGGCTGAAGAACGTCAAGACCGCCGCCACCCGCGAGGTCGCCTGCGACGGGGTGTTCATCGCCATCGGCCACGCCCCCGCCTCGCAGCTGTTCCAGGGGCAGCTGGAGATGGACGCCAGCGGCTATCTGAAGGTGAAGGCGGGCTCGGCCGCGACGGCGATCGAGGGCGTCTATGCGGCCGGCGACGTCACCGACGACCTCTACCGCCAGGCGGTGACCGCGGCGGGCATGGGCTGCATGGCCGCGCTGGAGGCCGTGCGCTTCCTGGCCGAGGAAGACCACCGCAAGGCCCACCATCCGATCAGCCACGAAGAGGCCGAGAAGATCGGCGTCTGGTAGCGCTCCGAACGCCGCAAGCTCTGCCCTGGAAACTCTGAGGGCTCCTGGCCGGTTGACCGGCCAGCCATGCGAGACAGCGAACGTTATATCGCGCAGGCCGAGGCGGTCCTGCGGATGGCCGCCCGAGCCGCGAGCCGGCCCGAGCGCAAGGTCTATGAGACCATCGCCGAAGGCTGGCGCAGGCTCGCCACCGAAGCCCGCCGAAACGAGCAGCACGACGAGCCCCGGATCGTCCCGGCGATGCGGTCGTTCCGCGGGTCGAACCACTGAGACCGTTGAAAGACTCGTTCGCGCCCGCAGGCTTGAGCGCGCGGGCCTGGGCCGCAGCCTGGGCCACATTGGCGGCGCCGGCGCCGGCGTTCATCCGTTGCTCGACGGCGGCCAGGCTGGCGTTGATCTTCTGGATTTCTTCGCGGGTCGGCTGGCGGCGCGCGGCGTGGAGGGTGTCGAGGGCCGGGGCCTCGCCGGCGGCGGCGGCCGGGTCGGCGACCTGGTAGGTCCGCACGCCGCCGGCCACCGCGAGCGTCACCTTGCGCGGCTCGGGCGCGAGGATCGGCGCGCCGGGTGCGCTGCGGAGGACCGCCGGGGTGAGCACGGCCTCGCGGCCGGCATAGCGGCCGGTGAACGCGGCCGGTTCGCCCCAGGTCCCGGTCCAGCGGTAGAAGATGTGCTGGCCCACCTGGGTCATCTTGACCAGCGTCGGGGCCCAGTAAGGGGCGACATAGGCCGCGTGGTAGTGGGTGGCCGAGCCCACGTCGCGGTCGACGTAGCCGGCCAGCGCCGTCTTGGCGACCGACACGGCCCGGTCCCAGAGCGCAGCCTGGGGACGCCAGCGCAGGGCGCCGTCGCAGGTGAAGGTGAACTGGCAGCCGGTGGGCAGGGACGCGCCCTGGTAGACCACGCCGCAGACCGATTTCGGATAGGCCGGGTGGCGCACCCGGTTCAGCACCACCTGGGCCACCGCCTGCTGGCCCTTGAGGGGTTCGCGGGCGGCTTCGAAATAGACCGCCTGGGCCAGGCAGTGGACGGCGCGGCCCTGGTCGGCGGCGTCGGTCTTCAGCACGAAGGGCCGCATGGGCGCGATCGGCGCGGCGGCGAAGGGACGCTGGGCGTTGAGCTGCTCGGCGCGGGCGCCATCGGCCAGTGGCGGCGCCGGCAGGGCGTTGAGCGGCGCCCCCTGGGCGAGGCCGAGGGCCGCGGGATCGGCGCCGCCGGCGAGCTTCTGCAGCTGGGCGATGGACAGGCGGGCCGTGGTCGCCCGGGCCTGGGCGGGCGCCGGCGAGGCGTGCCTGGCGGCGGGCGAGCAGGCGGCCATGGCGACGAGCGCGCAGGCCAGCGCGGCCAGTCGCCTCAAGGGGCGGGTCGGGATCGGTTGGATCAGGCTCACGAGATGTTGACGGCCCTGTTCGCTCCGGCTCGGGGCGGCGTCTTGGCCCCAGAACCCGGCGAAAACAAGGAACATTCCCCCCTGTTGTGCTGTGGCCGACCGATATGGGGACTGGGGGTTGGGGAACAACCGCGGCGGATTGACCCGCAAATCGCTTGCGCCTGCGCCCTTGGGCGCTATATGTCTTGGCCAGGTTTTGCTCGTATTGAGCATAATTCCGCCGACGGGCTCAGCGCCCCGAGGCGTCTTTTTAGGCCTGAGAAATGCTCAATTTGAGCATAATGGAGGGTCCGATGGCTGCCGACGGGTTCCAGTTCGCGTTCACGCCCGAGATCGAGACCCTCACCGCGCCGGCGTGGCAGAAGGTGAAGCACCACGTCACGCCCATGGAATGGCGCGCCCAGGCGCCGCTGATCGCCGAGATCAACCGGCTGAAGCGCGACATGAACGCCGTCATCCTGGCCCACAACTACATGACCCCGGAGATCTTCCACGGGGTCGGCGACTTCGTCGGCGACAGCCTGGCCCTGGCCAAGGAGGCGGCGAAGTCCGAGGCGAGGGTGATCGTCCAGGCGGGCGTGCACTTCATGGCCGAGACCTCGAAGATCCTCTCGCCGGACAAGACGGTGCTGATCCCCGACCTGCGGGCCGGCTGCTCGCTGGCCGCCTCGATCACCGGGGCGGACGTACGGCTGATCAAGCAGCGCCATCCGGGCCTGCCCGTGGTGACCTATGTGAACACCACCGCCGAGGTGAAGGCCGAGACCGACATCTGCTGCACCAGCGCCAACGCCGTACAGGTGGTCGAGGAAGCCGCCCGGCTGTGGGGCGTCGACCGGGTGATCCTGATCCCCGACGAATATCTGGCCCGCAACGTGGCCCGGCAGACCGACATCAAGATCATCGCCTGGAAGGGCCGCTGCGAGGTGCACGAGCGGTTCACCGCCGCCGACATCCTGGAGCTGAAGGAGGCCTATCCGGACGCCGAGGTGCTGGCCCATCCGGAATGCCCGGCCGAAGTGCTGGAGGTCGCCGACTTCGCGGGCTCCACCGCGGCGATGAACGACTATGTGCTGACGAGGAAGCCCAGGCGGGTGGTGCTGATCACCGAGTGCTCGATGGCCGACAATGTCGCCGCCGACGCCCCCGACACCGAGTTCCTGCGGCCCTGCAACCTCTGCCCGCACATGAAGCGGATCACCTTGGAGAACATCTACGAGGCCCTGCTGCACGGCCGCCATGAGGTGACCGTCGATCCGGCGATCGCCCAGCGCGCCCGGCTGGCGGTGCAGCGGATGATCGACCTGCCGCCGCCCGCCACGCCCGCCCGCTACGACCTGGTCAAGGCCCGCCACCACGTGGACGTGGAGCTGATCTGATGGAACGCCTGCGCCATGACGGCGTGCTGGTGGTGGGCGCGGGGCTGGCGGGGCTCTGCGCCGCCCTGGCCGCCGCGCCGAGGAAGGTGCTGGTGCTTTCGCCCGTGGCGCTGAATCACGGCTGTTCCTCGGCCTGGGCGCAGGGCGGCATGGCCGCGGCGCTGGCCGCCGACGACGCGCCCGAGCTGCATGCGCGCGACACGGTGAGCGCCGGCGCGGGCCTCGTGGATCCGGCCATGGCGAGACTGCTCGCCGAAGAAGGTCCTGCTGCAGTGAGGGCGCTGGCCGCGCTCGGCGCGCCGTTCGACCGGACCGCGGACGGCGCCTTCGCCCAGAGCCTCGAGGCCGCCCACTCCAAGCCCCGCGTGGCGCGGGTGAAGGGCGACCAGGCCGGCCGCGCCATCATGGAGACGGTGGCCGCCGCGGCGCTGGCCGCCGGCCATATCGAGGTCTGGGCCCACGCCCGCGCCCGCGCCCTGCTGCAGGACGCGCAAGGCGCGGTCCGCGGGGTCCTGGTCGAACGCGGCGGCC
>JAQGIX010000101.1 GCA_028290925.1 Phenylobacterium sp.
TCCATCCGCTCCTCCACCGCCTTGCGGATGAAGGTCGGCTTGGCGGCGGCGAAGGTCAGGTCGCCGGTCAGCGCCGCCAGCGCCCAGCCGCGGTCGGGGTCCGGCGTCTCGCGCAGGTAGTCGCGCACCAGGGTCAGCTTGGCGTTCCGCGAGGCCGTCAGCGACAGCCGGTCCAGGAGCTCGGCGAAGGCGCGCATCCTTCAGAACCTAGGAGCGCGCGCGCCTGGGGCCAAATCAGCCCTCGCCGATCATGCCGCCGGTGTCTTCGCCGAGGTCGCCCTCGCCTTCCATGCCGGGATCGCGCGCATCGCCCGCGCCGTCGCGTCGCGTCCCGCCGCCGATCTTCGGCGGCAGGCCGCCGCCGTCCGGGCGGGAGATCGGCCCGCCCAAGCCGCCGGCGCCGCCGCCGGGGACCTTGGGGCTGTTGGGTTCGCTCATCTTGAGGCTCCTCTTCGCGGAGCCAACGCCACCCAGCGGGCCGCGTTCCTTGCGGGCGCTAGGCGCCGCGCCGCCAGGAGGCCTCGATGAGGGGAAGGGCCGCGTCCAGGTCCGCGGCGTTGCGCAGCCGGAAGCGGATGTAGGGCCTCCGCTCCTCGGAGAGCTTGAAGCCGCTCTGCCGCGCTGCGCCGGTGCGGCGCGCGTGGACCAGGATCGCCTGGGATTGGATGGTGAAGCCTACGAAATTGTCAGGGGCGTTGACGTAGCGGCGTCGGTGGCCAAGTCCGCCGCTGATGGCGCGCAAGGTTCCCCGTGGCTGCAGCGCGCGCACCCGTTCGACCAGGCCACCCAGGTCGCGGCGGAGATCGCCGTGCTTCAGCTTCGCCCTGGCTTCGGCCAGGAACGCCAGGTCGCCCGCGGCCGGGGTGGGGTCCGGCGCCGCGGCCACGGCCGGCGTCGCCTCGGCCTGGACGAGATCGTCCGCATTGGCCGGCCTCCAGACCTTGGCGCTCCTGCCGACCAGCAGGGCGAGGCCGGGCACGCCCAAGGTCACGAGCCTCAGCTTCGTGGCGTCCAGCATCAGGTCGCCGTCCGGCTGGATCTCCTCGTCGATCATCAGCACGGAGAACGGCGCCGGCGGGCCTTGCCGCGCGCCGGCGAATAGATTCAGCAGCACTGCCGGACAGTCGACGAGCGTCACGCCGACTCCCGGCTGGCTAAGTCGTTGTAATTGTACTTTCACGCGCACCCCCGTGCTCTTCAACTTAAGGCTGCGTGCAGCGGAGCTGTATGTCAACAGGACACACGCCAGAGTGGAAGCTGTCAGTCCTCGTCCTCTTCCTCGTAGCCGACCAGCGCCAGGGCGCGGGCCGGCACCCCGTGCAACTCGGCCCAGCGGGCCAGCGCCTCCTCGCGGCCGTGGGTGATCCACAGCTCACCGGGCCGGAGCTCGTCGACCGTGGATGTCAGCTCGTCCCAGTCGGCGTGGTCCGAGATGATCAGCGGCAGCTCGACGCCCCGCTGGCGGGCGCGGGCCCTGATCCCCATCCAGCCGGAGGCGAAGGCCGCCACCGGATCGGGGAACCGCCGGCTCCAGCGATCCTGCAGCGCGGAGGGCGGGGCGATGATGATCTCGCCCGCGAAGTCCTTCTTGGCCGTCGTTGTGGCCGGCGGCAGCGGCCCGAGGTCGATCCCGTGCCGCTCATAGAGCGCGTTCAGCCGCTCCAGCGCGCCATGCACATAGATCGGCCGGTCCCAGCCGGCCTCGCGCAACAGGCGGATGATCCGCTGGGCCTTGCCGAGCGCATAGGCGCCCACCAGGTGCGCCCGCTCGGGGAACTGCGCCACCGAGCGCAGCAACCGGGCGATCTCCTGGCCGTCGTCAGGGTGGCGGAACACCGGCAGGGCGAAGGTGGCTTCCGAAATGAACACGTCGCAGGGGACCGGTTCGAAGGCCGGGCAGGTCGGGTCGCGGCGCCGCTTGTAGTCCCCGCTCACCACCATGGTCAGGCCCTTCCAGCGCACCACCACCTGGGCCGAGCCCAGCACATGGCCGGCCGGAACCAGCGTCACCTGCACCGCGTCGCGGTCCACCGCCTCGCCATAGGCCGCCGCCTGCCTGGCCTCGGCGAAGGCCAGGCCGTAGCGCTCGGCCATAATGTCCAGGGTGGCCGCGGTGGCCAGCACCGCCCCGTGGCCGGCCCGGGCGTGGTCGGCGTGGCCGTGGGTGATCACCGCGCGGGCCACCGGCCGCACAGGATCGATGTAGAAGTCGCCGGGCGCGCAGTAGAGCCCCTCGGGCTTCGGGCAGAGCAGGTCCTGCGGTCGGATCATGCCTTGAACCTAGGTGCGGCTGCGCCCGGCGCAACCGCGCCCGCCCAATTGACCGCAGCTCCGTTCGACCCTACCCCGAGGCCATGGCCGTTGACCTCGACCTCATTCGCCAGATGGGCCAGCACATGGCCACCACAGTGCCGCAGGCCGCGGCGCTCGGCTTCCGGTTCGTCTCCGTCGACCGGGCCCGCGGCGTCCTCGAGGTCCCCTGGCGCGAAGATCTGGTGGGCGACCCCGACACCCTGGTGATCGCCGGTGGCGTGGTCACCAGCCTCCTCGACCACGTCTGCGGCCTGGCCGTGTCCGCCGCCGCCGACACCGTCCCGTTCGGCACCGCCACCCTGGACCTTCGCATCGACTACATGCGCCCCGCCGCGCCGCGGGCCGGGGTCACCGCCGAGGCGCACTGCTACAAGCTCACCCGCTCCATCGCCTTCGTCCGCGCCCAGGCCTGGGACGCCGACCCGGCCGATCCCATCGCCACCGTCCAGGCGGCCTTCGTGATCAACCGCGGATGAGCGAAGCCGCCGCCCAGCAGCTGGAGGCCTTCCTGCAGCGCGTGCCCTACGTCCGCTTCCTCGGCATGCGCGCTGAGCTGGCCGGCGACGAGATGACCGCCATCCTGCCGTTCGCCCAGCCGCTGGTGGGCAACACCAACATCCCGGCCCTGCACGGCGGGGTCATCGGCGCCTTCCTGGAGATGACCGCGCTGGCCCAGCTGTCGGTCACTCAGGGGTCAAGCAAGGTCCACAAGACCATCGACGTCACCATCGAGTACCTGCGCCCGGGCCGCGCCATGACCACCTACGCGCGCGCCGAGTTGCGCAAGGTCGGCCGCCGCATCGCCAACGTCCACGTCGAAGCCTGGCAGGAAGCCCGCAGCCAGCCCATCGCCGCGCTGAGGGGGCACTTCCTGCTGGCGCGCGACTGAGGCCACCGTCAGGCCGGCGGACGCGCCGCCTGTTCCTTCCTCAGCTCGTCCAGCGTCGCCTGGGCCTTGGCCTGGGCGGGCTTGTCGCCCTTCGACCTGGCCTCCACCAGCTGGCCGACCGCCTCGATTTCGCGGACCGGCAAGAGGTGGGTGTCATCAGCCTTCACGAACGGGCCGGTTTGCATCCGCGCCAGGATCTTCCGCTGGCGCCGGGCCTGCGGCGTGTCGCCCACGCCGTAGCTGAAGATGAAGCTGGCGATCTTGGCCTTCATCGCCGGGTCGAGGTCGGCGCGCCAGACCATTGGGTCCTCCGGGATGGTCGGCGAGCGCCAGATCACCTGCAGGTTGGCCAGGGTCTTCTTGGCGATCGGGGTGTCCATCACCGCCAGTCGGTCCATGGAGCGGGTGTTGTCGGTGGCGGCGTCCAGCAGGCCGGAGCCCACCGACAACAGGTTCGCCTCGGCGTTGGCCGAGCGCACGGTCTTGAAGCAGCGGGAAGGCTCGATGCCGCGCGGCCCGAACAGATAGGCGATCGGCGCGAGCGTCCCGGAGGTCGAGCGGGCGTCGCCCATGCCGAAGTCGTAGCGGCGGCCGCACGTCAGGAGCTTGTCCAGCGTCACCCCGGATCCCTTCCGCACGATGATCACCCCCTGATAGCCGTCGTGGCCCTCCGGGTTGGTGGTCCGCGCGAACACCTCGCCGCCGGCCCGGCGCACCGCCTCCAGGCCCGAGGCGTTGGTGAACCAGCCCAGGTCCGACTGCTTGAACCGCATGGCCTCGATGGCCGCGGAGTAGTTGGTGCCGAAGAACGGTTTCACCGGCGCGCCGACCGCCTGTTCCATGTCCTGCAGGAACGGCCCCCATTCCTGGATCTGGGTCTGCGGGTTCTCCGTCGAGACGATGGAGAAGGTGAGGGCCGGGGGCGGCTGCGGGGCGGGGCTGGATTTCCCGCAGGCGGCGAGGGCGGCGAGCGCCGCAAGGGCGAGGAGGCGTCGGATCATCGGCCCAGAATAGCCCAGCTTTGCGACGGCCCGTCAAAACGGGGCCCGAAATGCTTCTTGAGCCGGCGGCCCGGGAGGGCTACCCGCAGCCCCATGCTGCAAGGTCTCTCCCACCAGGCCCGCGAGGCGAAGAGCTGGCCCTTCGAACAGGCGCGTCTGCTGCTGGACCGCGTCCTGCGGCTGCGCCTCGATGACGCCGAGCGGGATCTGGCCGCCGCCCTGATCGCCCAAGGCAAGCTCGACGAGGCGGTCCGCACCCTGCCCGCCCTGCTGGAGCCGGTGATCTTCCAGTGCGGCTACGGCGCCTCGGGCCTGCCGCACATGGGCACCTTTGGCGAGGCGGCGCGGCCGACCATGGTGCGCAACGCCTTCCGTGCGCTCACCGAGGACGCCATCCCCACCCAGCTGATCGTCTTCTCCGACGACATGGACGGCCTGCGGAAGATCCCCGACAACGTGCCCAACCGCGAGATGCTGGAGGAAGACCGCGACAAGCCCGTCACCTCGGTCCGCGACCCCTACGGCGAGCACGAGAGCTTCGGGGCCCACAACAACGCCCGCATGCGCGCCTTCCTGGACAGCTTCGGGTTCGACTACACCTTCATGTCGTCCACCGAGACCTACAGGTCCGGCCGCTTCGACCAGGTGCTCTTACGCATCCTCGAGCGGTTCGACGCCGTCCAGGCGGTCATGCTGCCGACGCTGGGCGAAGAGCGCCGCGCCACCTATTCGCCCTACCTGCCGATCAGCCCCAAGAGCGGCCGCGTGCTGCAGGCGCCGACCCTGGAGCGCCACCTCGACCGCGGGACCATCGTCTTCGCCGACGAGGACGGAACGCTCACCGAGGTCCCGGTCACCGGCGGCCACGTGAAGCTGCAGTGGCGGCCCGACTGGGCGGCGCGCTGGACGGCCCTGAAGGTCGACTTCGAGGCCTCGGGCAAGGACCTCGTGGACTCGGTCCGCATCTCCAACCGCCTGGTCAAGGTGCTGGGCGGCGAGCCGCCGGAGAGCTTCCACTTCGAGCTCTTCATGGACGAGAACAACCAGAAGATCTCCAAGTCCAAGGGCAACGGCCTGACCATGGAGGAGTGGCTGCGCTACGGTACGCCGGAGAGCCTCGCCTACTACATGTACCAGTCGCCCAAGTCGGCGAAGCGGCTCTATTTCGACGTCATTCCCAAGGCGACGGACGAGTACCTGTCGCACCTCGACGCCTTCAACCGCGCCCGCGGCGAGACCAACACGCCCCCCGTCGACAACCCCGCCTGGCACGTCCATCGCGGGAACCCGCCGGCGAAGGGCTCGCCGGTCAGCTTCAGCCTGCTGCTAAACCTGGTCTCGGCCGCCGACGCCTCCACCGGCGACATCCTCTGGGGTTTCCTGGAGCACTACCTGCCGGGCGCGACGCCTGAGAGCGAGCCGCTGCTCGACCAGTTGGTCGGCTATGCGATCAACTACTACGAGGACTTCGTGAAGCCCGCCAAGCGCTTCCGTGCCCCCGATCCGCGCGAGCGGGCGGCGATGGAAGAGCTGGTCAAGCGGTTGAAGGCGCTGGGCGCCGACGCCGACGCCGAGACGATCCAGAACGAGGTCTTCGAGGTCGGCAAGGCCGCCGGCTTCGAGCCGCTGCGCGCCTGGTTCGCCGCTCTCTACGAAGTCCTGCTCGGCCAGAGCCAGGGGCCCCGCTTCGGCTCCTTCGTGGCCATCTTCGGCGTCCAGCGCACCATCGACCTGATCCAGCGCGCCCTGGCCGGAGAGCTGGCCGCGGCCTGACGACCTCCCTGCGAAGCGGGGCAGGGCAATCGCCTGGCCCTCCTCCACCCCACCTCATCCCGGCTGTCCCGCGTCGCTGCAGCTTGCCCTTGACGTAAACGGCAACCGGCGCCTTGATTAACAAGGTAAGAAGAAACGCGTCCATCGGAGGAACGCCATGAACGCTCTGCACGCCGATCTGCGCCGGCCGCACCGCAGCTATTCGATCCGCCAGCTCTGCCTGGAGTTCAAATGCACGCCCCGCGCGCTGCGCTTCTATGAAGACAAGGGGCTGCTCTCGCCGGCCCGCGAAGGCCTCAACCGGGTCTACAACTACAAGGACCGCGCCCGCCTCGTGCTGATCCTGCAGGGCAAGCGCGTCGGCCTGTCGCTGGCCGAGATCGGCGAGATCCTCGACCTCTACGAGGTGGACGACGGCGGCGTCCAGCAGGCGGCCAAGAGCCTTCGCAAGTTCCAGGAGCGCATCGTCGCCCTGGAGCATCAGAAGGTCGACATCGACGAGCAGATCGACCGGCTGCGGCGTGGTTGCCAGGACATGGAGCGTCGTCTCGAGGCCACCCGACCCGACCTTTTGCCGCGCGCCGCCGACTACGACCACACGATGCGCCGCCAGCTGGACGGGGCCGAACATTAGGCGCCGACGAGGCCGTCCGATTCAGCGATAAACGGTCCGCCGGACGGGGCGGCGCTGCCCGCATGCCCTGACGGCGCATGTGGGATGCTTCGATGACCTACCAGCCCCCCGTCCGCGACTACGCCTTCATCCTGAAGGACCTGCTGCAGCTCGAGCGCTACGCCAACCTGCCGGCCTTCGCCGACGCCTCCATCGACGTCGTCGAGCAGATCCTCGACGAGGCGGCCCGCTTCACCTCAGAGGTGCTGGCCCCGCTGAATTCGGTGGGCGACAAGCAAGGCTGCCACTGGAGCCCGGACTTCACGGTCACCACGCCGAAGGGGTTCAAGGAGGCCTACCGCCAGCTGGTCGACGGCGGCTGGCCGGGGCTGGGGGCCGATCCCGCCTACGGCGGCCAGGGCCTGCCGCACGTGGTCAACCTGGCCTTCTCCGAGATGAGCTCGGCGGCCAACATGGCCTTCTCCATGTATCCGGGCCTGACCCACGGGGCCTATTCGGCGATCCTGGCCGGCGGGACCCAGGAACAGAAGGACCTCTACCTGCCGAAGCTCGCCGCCTTCCAGTGGGGCGGCACCATGAACCTCACCGAGCCGCACTGCGGCACCGACCTCGGCCTGCTGCGCACCAAGGCCGTCCCGGCCGGCGATGGGACCTACAAGATCTCGGGCCAGAAGATCTGGATCTCGGGCGGCGAGCAGGACCTCACCGATAACATCATCCACCTGGTCCTGGCCCGCATCGAAGGCGCGCCGGCCGGCACGCGGGGGATCAGCCTGTTCATCGTGCCGAAGTTCATCCCCGACGCCGACGGCAATCCCGGGGTGCGCAACTCGGTCAAGTGCCTGGGCCTCGAAGAGAAGATGGGCATCCACGGCAACGCCACCTGCGTGATCGGCCACGAGGAGGCCACCGGCTGGCTGATCGGCGAGGAGAACCGCGGCCTGTCGATCATGTTCGTGATGATGAACGAGGCGCGCATCGGGGTGGGCATGCAGGGCCTGGCCCAGGCCGAGGCCGCCTACCAGGCCGCCGCCGCCTTCGCCAAGGACCGCCTGCAGGGCCGCTCGCTGACCGGGCCGAAGAACCCCGACGGGCCGGCCGATCCGATCATCGTCCACCCGGACATCCGCCGCATGCTGATGGACGCACGGGCCATCATCGAGGGTGGCCGCGCCTTCCTGTTCTGGACCGCCCTGCACGGCGACCTGGCCCACGCCAGCCCCGACGAGGCGGTGCGCCAGAAGGGCGCCGACTACATGGCCCTGCTGACGCCGGTGGTGAAAGCCTTCCTCACCGACCGCGGCTTCCTGGTCTGCTCCGACGCCATGCAGGTGCACGGCGGCGCGGGCTTCACCGAGCACTTCCCGGTCAGCCAGTACCTGCGCGACGTGCGCATCGCGCTGATCTACGAGGGCACCAACGGCGTCCAGGCGCTCGATCTGGTGGGCCGCAAGCTCGCCGTCGACGGCGGCCGCGCGGTGATGACCTTCTTCGCCGAGTTGGACGCCTTCGTTGACGAGAATGCAGCCGAGGCCATGACGCCGTTCACGGCCCCGCTGGCCAAGGCCAAGGCCGAGCTGCAGGAGGCGACGCTGTGGCTGATGCAGAACGGCCTGGCCAACCCCGACAACGCCGGCGCCGCCTCCACCGACTACCTGCACCTCTTCGGCCTGACGGCGCTGGCCTACATGTGGGCGCTCGCCGCCCAGACGGCGCAGGCCAAGATCGCGGCCGGCGCCACCGATCCGATCTACGCCCAGAAGCTCACCGTCGGGCGCTACTACATGGAGCGCATCCTGCCTGAGACCGGCGGCCACCTGGCCAAGCTGAAAACCGGCGCCGAGCTGATGATGGCCCTGCCGGCGGAGGCCTTCTGATGGCCCACCACCGCGCCGCCGTCGAATGGGCCTTGAAGGACGGCGAGGACTTCGCCGCCGGTCGCTATGGCCGCGGCCACCAGATCAGCTTCGAGGGCGGCCACACCGCGCCCGGCACCGCCTCGGCCCAGGTGGTCGGTAACAAATGGGCCGCCGCCGGCGCCATCGACCCGGAGGAGCTGCTGACCGCCTCGATCTCCGCCTGCCACATGCTGACCTTCCTGCATAAGGCCCGCGAGGCCGGCTTCGTGGTCATCCGCTACCGCGACGACGCCGAGGGCCTGATGGAGAAGATCGACGGCGACCGCATGGCCGTCACCCGCGTGACGCTCAAGCCGCAGATCAGCTACGCCGGCCGCCCGCCGAACGCGGAGGAGCGCGACCAGCTGCACCACGCCGCCCACGAGCAGTGCTTCATCGCCAACTCCGTGAAGACCCAGGTGGTGGTCGAGGAACGCGACCCCGCCGCCTAGCAGACCAGCCGCGCCAGCCGATGCCGCAGGTCGGCGGCGTCCTTCAACTCGCACTCCCAGATCGTCTCGACCCGCCAACCGGCGGCTTGCAGGGCGTTGCGGCTCGCCTCGTCGCGGACCCGGTTGCGGGCGACCTTGCCGACCCAGTAGTCGCGGTTGGCCTTGGGCACGCGGGCGCCTCTGGCGCAGTCGTGGCCGTGCCAGAAGCAGCCGTGGACGAAGAGCGCGAGCCGGCGTCCCGGCATCACGATGTCGGGCGAGCCCGGCAGGTCCTTGCGGTGCAGGCGGTAGCGCGCGCCGAGCCCGGTCAGCGCCCGGCGCACGGTCATCTCCGGCGTCGTATTCCGTCCCTTGACCCGACGCATGACCGCCGAGCGTTTCTCCTGGGAATAGACGTCGGTCGTCTTCGGGGTCACAGCCCCTCGAACAAGGCCGTCGAGATGTAGCGCTCGGCGAAGCTCGGGATGATGGTGACGATCAGCTTGCCGGCCATCTCGTCGCGCGAGGCCACGTCGAAGGCCGCAACGAGCGCCGCGCCGGAGGAGATGCCCACCGGGATGCCCTCCTCGCGGGCCACCCGC
The DNA here is from genome assembly GCA_028290925.1 of Phenylobacterium sp. GTDB lineage: Bacteria > Pseudomonadota > Alphaproteobacteria > Caulobacterales > Caulobacteraceae > Phenylobacterium. The sequence goes on from JAQGIX010000101.1 coordinate 9,542, forward strand.
CGGGCCATGGCGAAGCTGTCCTCGTTGGACACCTGCACCACCTCGTCGATGATCCCGCGGTCGAGGATCGAGGGCACGAAGCCCGCGCCGATCCCCTGGATCTTGTGCGGCCCCGGCTGGCCGCCGGACAGCACCGGCGAGCCGGTGGGCTCCACGGCGATCATCTTCACCGAGGGCTTCCTGGCCTTCAGCACCTGGCCGACGCCGGAGATCGTGCCGCCGGTGCCGACGCCGGCGATCACCGCGTCCACCTGGCCCTTGGTGTCGTTCCAGATCTCCTCGGCGGTGGAGACCCGGTGGATCAGCGGATTGGCCTGGTTGTCGAACTGCTGGGGCATGACCGCGCCCGGCGTCGCCTCGACGATCTCCTTGGCGCGCGCCACCGCACCGGCCATGCCGCGCTCCGGCGGGGTGAGCTCGAGCTTGGCGCCCAGCAGCAACAGCATCTTGCGCCGCTCCAGCGACATGCTCTCGGGCATCACCAGGGTGATCTTGTAACCCTTGGCGGCGGCCACGAAGGCCAGTGCGATGCCGGTGTTGCCGCTGGTCGGCTCGACGATGAGGCCGCCGGGTTTCAGCACGCCCTTGGCTTCCAGGTACTCGACCATGGCCACGCCGATGCGGTCCTTCACCGAGCCGATCGGATTGAAGAATTCCAGCTAGGCGACCACCTCGCCCTTGGGCTTCAGCGCCGCCATCAGCCGCGGCAGGCGCACGACGGGCGTGTCGCCCACCAGGTCGAGAACGGAGTCGTAGATCTTGCCCCGGCCCTCGCGGCGATAGCGCGCGGCGTCGTAGGCCTTGTCGGGGGTGGCGTCCATGGAAGGACCTCTAGCGAAAAACTGACCTTGGTGAGCGCGAACCTAAGACTTCCTGAGGCGATTGGAAGCCCGGCGACCTCGGAACGTGTTAAGCTTTTCTGAGCACGAGGACTGGCCATGCCGTTCGTTGACACCGGCAAGATCGAGCCGTTCGAGAAGCTGCCCGGCTGGCGCGGGCGCATCTACCACTCCGTCGGCATGACCTTCGGCCATTGGGAATTCGACGCCGGCGCCGAGATCCACAAGCACGATCACCTCCAGGAAGAGGTCTGGCACGTGCTGGAGGGTGAGCTGGAGATCACGGTCGGGGGCGTGACCCAGGTCGTGCGGCCAGGCATCGTCGGCCTCGTCCCGCCGAACACGCCGCATCGTGTGGTGGCGCTGACCGCCGGCGTGGCGATCGCCATCGACAACCCCGGCCGTCCGGACTTCGGCCCTACGCCGCCGCAATGACCGCCGCGGGCGACAGCAGTGGCTCCAGCAACTGCTCGGCCAGCCAGCGGACGACCGGCACGGCCACGCCGTCGCCGGCCACCTGCAGCGCGGCCGTGGCGGCATTCGGCAGCCGATAGCTTTCCGGCAAGCCCATCAGGCGGGCGGCTTCGCGAGGACTGAGCAGGCGGGTGCGCACCTGGCCCTGGTCGACCACCACGATCACCTGCCGCGAGGAGCCGCCGCGCGGCGTGCGCAGGCAGCCGGCCAGGCCGTCGAGCCGCACCTCCGCCCGCTGGACGGAGCGTCCGTTCTCGCTGCGCATGCGCCGGAAGATCGCCCCGACCGCCCGTTCGCCACGCGCCTGCGCCGCCGCCAGCCGCGCCCGATGCAGCGGCGCCATCAGGGCGAGCCACTGTGCGGTGCGTTCAGCCGAGTGCCAGGCGACGGCGGCGTCGTCCTCCAGAACGGCGGCGAGATCGCTGTTGCGGGCCGGGGGCTCAGGGCACCGCCACCAGATCCACCGCTGCGCCAGATGGGCGGGCAAACGCGCCACCGCGGCCTTCACGGCCCGCGTCTGCCAGGCGCCGGACCCGGTCAACGCGGCAGGCGGCGGCTCCCGCGTGGCGATCAGGAAAACCCGCGGCCGCGACTGCGGCAGGAAGGCGCTGGCATCGATCTCCAGCGCGCCGAACCGGTAGCCCTGGGCCGCCAGCGCCTCGGCCACGGCGGTGAAATCCGCGCCGCCGTGCGAGGAGAGCAGGCCGCTGACGTTCTCGATGACGATGGCGCGCGGCGCGCGGCCTTCGACAGCCAAAGCCTCGATCAGCCGCCAGAAGCCGTAGAAGGCCGACGACCGGCCGCCGGCCAGCCCCGCCCGCGCACCCGCCAGGCTGAAGTCCTGGCAGGGGCTGGAAGCCCAGGCGACATCGGCGCGAGCCGGCAGGTCGCCGGCGCCGATCTTCCAGACATCGCCTTCGTGGAAATGCCCGCCCGCGTCGGCGAAGTTGGCGCGGTAGGTCGCCGCCTTGCCCGGGTCGAAGTCGTTGGCGAACAGGCACGACCAGCCTGCGCCAAGGCCCAGGCGGGCCATGCCGCCGCCGGCGAAGAACTCATAGAAGCTGAAGGGCCCGCGACTCACGGCCCAAGCCTAGCTGAAAAGGCGCGCGACGGCGCCTGGGGAGATCAGCTCTGGCCGATCTCCTGCATCGGAATCTGCGACAGGGCCTTGGCCTCATCGCGGTGTGGGCCGGGCAAGATGAACCCGACGACGATCGCGAACGCCGCGATGGCCGCCACCAGTAGTTTAGGCGTCATAACGGGTCCCTCCTCCGTTCTACGCAGCGCCCATATTCCGCCATGGGACTTAACGACGGCGGAACAAACAGGCTGAATCCTTCGTGACTTCCGACACTAAGGACGCCTGGCGCCGAGGTTTCCCGACACGAGAGGCTTGCGTCCGCGCCCGGGCCGGCCGCAAATTGCCGCCGATAAGAAGACGACCGCGCCTTAAGGGAGGCGACCCATGGAACGAGCCTACGATCTGGTGGTCCGCGGCGGGACCGTCGTCGACGGCACGGGCTCGCAGCCCTTCGAAGCCGACGTCGGCGTCAAGGACGGCCGCATCGCCGCGGTCGGCAAGATCGCCGGTTCCGGCGCCGAGGAGATCGACGCCAAAGGCCAGGTGGTCACGCCGGGCTTCGTCGACATCCACACCCACTATGACGGCCAGGCCACCTGGGCCTCGCACATGCAGCCCTCGTCCTGGCATGGGGTCACCACCGTGGTCATGGGCAACTGCGGGGTGGGCTTCGCGCCCTGCAAGCCGGAGGACCACGACCGGCTGATCCGGCTGATGGAAGGCGTCGAGGACATCCCCTTCCCGGTGCTGGCCGACGGCCTGCCCTGGAACTGGGAGAGCTATCCCGACTACCTCGACAGCCTCGCCTCGCGGTCGTTCGACGTGGACATCGGCAGCCAGCTGCCGCACGCGGCGTTGCGGGTCTATGTGATGGGCCAGCGCGGGGTGGACCGCGAGCCGGCCACTGAGACCGACATCCGCGCCATGGCCGCGATCGCCAAGCGGGCGATGGAGGCCGGCGCCATCGGGTTCGGCACCTCGCGGACCCTCAACCACCGCTCCTCGGACGGCTCGCCGATCGCCACCCTCACGGCCGGCGAGGACGAGCTGACCGGCATCGCGCTCGGAATGGCGGCCGCCGGCCGGGGCGTATTGCAGGTGGTCTCCGACTTCAACGACCCGGCCGAGGAGTTCGCCATGCTGCGGCGGGTCGTGGAGCGGTCGGGCCGGCCGCTCTCCTTCTCGCTGCTGCAGAGCCCGCGCGATCCGGAGCAGTGGCGCTTCATGCTGGAGCAGATGGCCGACGCCAAGGCGGCCGGCCTGCAGATCCGCGCCCAGGTGGCGACCCGGCCGGTGGGCGTGCTGTTCGGGCTGGAGCTGACGGTGAACCCGTTCAGTTCGCATCCGAGCTATCGGGCCATCAAGGACCTGCCGCTGGCGGAGCGGGTGACCCGGCTGCGCGACCCGGCGTTCCGCGCCCGGCTGCTCAGCGAGGAGGCGGAGTCCGCCCGCGCGCCCGGCCTGTCGCCGGCGCGGGCCTGGGACCGCATCTACCCGATGGGCGAGGAAAGCCCGGACTACGAGCCGACCCCGGACCGCTCGATCGCCGCGCAAAGGGGGCTCGACCCCTATGTGCTGGCGCTCGACCACATGCTGACCAACGGCGGGCGAGGGATGCTCTACCTGCCGCTGCTCAACTACGCCCAGAACACCCTCGATCCCGCCTACCAGATGCTGCAGCACGACTGCGTTGTGCCTGGCCTATCCGACGGCGGCGCGCACGTGGGCATGATCTGCGACGGCAGCTTCCCGACCACCAATATCGTCCACTGGACCCGCGACCGCACCCGCGGCCCGAAGATCCCGCTCGAGCGGATGATCAAGGCCCAGTGCCGCGACACCGCCGAGACGGTCGGGCTTTACGACCGGGGCCTGATCGCGGCGGGCTACCGCGCGGACCTCAACGTCATCGACTACGACCGGCTGACGCTGAAGGCCCCACAGGTGGCCTACGACCTGCCGACCGGCGGGCGGCGGCTGATCCAGCGGGCCGACGGCTACGTGGCGACCGTCGTCGCGGGCCAGGTGACCTACCGCGATGGGACGCCGACCGGCGCCCTGCCCGGACGCCTGCTGCGCGGCGCGCAAGCCGCGCCGGCGGCCATGGCGGCGGAATAGCAAGGAGATCGCGATGGCCGACGACCGACCGGAATTCGATCCCGTCCCGCTCGAGACCGCCTGTGAATGGACCGCCGATGACGTCCGCGACCCGGCGCAATGGACCGAGCGTCTGTCGCCCGCCGAGATCAAGGAGCTTGCGGCGGCGGTCGCGCATGCCCGGAAGAAGTCCGACGACTTCCTGCAGATCGGCAAGGCCGACTTTCCGCTGCCGACGCTGGGGCCCCGGCTCAAGGCCATCGAGGCCGAGCTGATCAACGGTCGCGGCTTCGTGCTGATCCGCGGACTGCCGCGCCAGTGGTGGTCCAACGACGACATGTGCCTGGCCTACTGGGGGATCGGCGCGCACCTTGGCAAGCCGTGGCCGCAGAACGCCAAGGGCCATGTGCTGGGCGACGTCACCGACCAGGGCAAGCAGCCGGGCGATCCCACCGCCCGCGGCAACGAGCTCGGCCAGATCGGCCTCGACTTCCACTGCGACGGCTCGGACCTGGTGGGCCTGCTCTGCCTGCAGACCGGCGTCTCCGGCGGGCTCTCGGCGGTCTGCAATTCGGTGGCGCTGCATAACCGCCTGGTCCGCGAGCGGCCCGACCTGGCGGCCGAACTCTACAGACCGCAGCCCTACGACTACCGGGGCGAACAGGCGCCGGGGAAGCCCGGCTGGTATCCGATGGCGGTGTTCACCCGCCACGGCGAGCGGCTGTTCATCCGGCTGATCCGATCCTACATCCTGGCCTCGCAGCGACACGCGGACGCGCCGCGCCTCACCGAAGCGGCCATCGAGGCGTTGACCTGGATGCAGGCGCAGGCGGAGAGCGGCGCCTACTCGGTGGTCATGGACTTCCAGCCTGGCGACATGCAGTTCATCAACAACTTCCACGTCCTGCACGGCCGCACGCCGTACGTGGACGACCGCGCGGCGGGCAAGGTGCGCCACCTGAAGCGCCTGTGGCTGGAGACCGAGGTGCTCACAGAGCGTCCCGAACAGTTCCGCAACCGGATGGGCTCCCACTGGGCCCGGAAGGTCAGCATCAGCCGGCTGGACGCGGTGCAATAGACGCATCGCCTCGCGCCTGATTCGCCGCCATAACCGGGGCATGACCCTCGCCGTCGCCGAAGCTGACACGACGCCGCTCGACGCTGCGCGCGAGATCCTGCGCCGGACCTTCGGCCACGCCGAGTTCCGCGGCCTGCAGGCCGACGTGATCGCCGAGGTGCTGGCCGGGCGCAGCGCCATGGCGGTGCTGCCGACCGGCGGCGGCAAGAGCCTCTGCTACCAGATCCCGAGCCTGATCCGCCCGGGCCTCGGCCTCGTCGTCTCGCCGCTGATCGCGCTGATGACCGACCAGGTGGCGGCGCTGCAGCAGTCGGGCGTGGCGGCGGCCAGGCTGGATTCCAACGTCGATCCAGAGGCCAAGGTCGAGACCTGGCGGCGCATCGACGCCGGCGAGCTCGAATTGCTCTACGTCTCGCCGGAAGGGCTAATGCAGCCCTGGATGCTGGAGCGTCTCCGGCGCACGCCGCTCGCCTTGATCGCCATCGACGAGGCGCACTGCGTCAGCCAATGGGGCCACGACTTCCGGCCGGACTACCGGATGCTTGGCAAGCTCGCCGAGCTGTTCCCGACCGTCCCGCGGCTGGCGGTGACCGCCACCGCCGATGCGCGGACCCGCGACGACATCCGCGCGGAACTGCGCCTGGCCGACGCCGCCGAGTTCGTGGCGAGCTTCGCCCGGCCGGAGCTGATCCTGTCGGCGGAGCGCAAGCGCGGCTCGAAGGAGAAGCGGGTCATCGACCTGATCACCGCGCGGCCGGGCCGCTCCGGCGTGGTCTATTCCGGCTCCCGCGACGGGACGGAGAAGCTGGCCGAGGCCCTGCGCGCCGCCGGCGTGCCGGCGCTGGCCTACCACGCCGGCCTGCACCGCAAGCTGCGCGAGACGCGGCTGGAGGAGTTCCTGGAGGCCGACGCCGCGGTGATGGTGGCGACCATCGCCTTCGGCATGGGGGTGGACAAGCCCGACGTCCGCTTCGTGATCCACGCCGATCCGCCGGCCTCCATCGAGGCCTACTGGCAGGAGATCGGCCGGGCCGGCCGCGACGGCGATCCGGCCGAGGGGATCACCCTCTATGGCGCGTCTGACCTGGCCTGGGCGTTGCGCCGGATCGGCGAGCGGGAGATGGACGACAGCGTCAAGCAGGTGCAGGTCCGCAAGGTCCGCCAACTCTACGCCCTGCTGGACGGCACAGGCTGCCGCGCGGCGACCGTGCGGCGCTACTTCGGCGAAGAAGGCGTCGAGGCCTGCGGGCAGTGCGACCTGTGCACCGGCGCGGTCGAGACCACCGACGCCACCGAGGCCGCCCAGAAGGCGCTGTCGGCGGCTCACCGCCTGGCGGGCCGGTTCGGTCGCGGGCGGCTGGTCGACCACCTGCTCGGCAAGACCAAGGACGTTAGCGAGCACGAGGCGTCGCTCTCCACCTGGGGCATCGGGGCCGACCTCGGCCTGGCCCAGTGGCGCGAGCTCACCGAGCAGCTGTTGTTCGAGGGCCTGCTACGCGAGGACCCCAACGACGGCCGGCCGCTGGTGGGCATCGGCGATGCGGAGGCCGTGCGCGCGGTGTTCCGCGGCGAGCGCCGCGTCCTGATGCAGACCCGCGCCGAGGCCGCGGCCAAGACCCCGCGCCGCGCCCGCAAACCCTCCCGGGAGAGCCTGGCGCTGCCGCCGCATGACCAGCCGCTGTTCGAGGCGCTGCGCGCCTGGCGCGGCGCCGAGGCCAAGGCCCAGCACGTGCCGCCCTATGTGATCTTCCACGACCGCACCCTGGCCGAGATCGCCGCCGCCAAGCCGGCCAGCCGCGCGGCCCTGGTGCGACTGAACGGCGTCGGCGAAAGCAAGCTCACCCGCTATGGCGAAGCGGTGCTGGAGGTGGTGCGGGGTTTCGAGGGCTGAGGCCCCCCCCCGCGTCGGCGAGGAGAGGCTTAGCCGATCAGAACTTGGTCTTGACCTCGACGCCCCAGGTGCGCGGGTCGTTCACGAAGCCGGTCAGGTTGTTGAAGTCGATCGCCCCTTCCAGGGAGATGTGGTTCAGGATGTTGCGGCCGAAGAGCGCCGCCTCCCAGCCGCCGTTTGCGGTGCGATAGCCGGCGCGCAGGCCGCCCTCCAGCAGGTAGTCGTCGGTAAACTCCTTCGATTGGTAGAGGAAGAAGTTGACCTTCGAGCGGTAGGCCCAGTCGGTGAAGGCGAAGAGCTCGCCGGCGCCGAACGGCACGGAATAGCCGGCGGTGACGTTGGCGATCCATTCGGGCGCGTTGGGCAGGCTCGCGCCGTCGATGTTCACCGTGCCGGGCGCGGTTCCGGGTGGGCTGAGCACCGTGCAGGACGCGCCGCAGGGCTGGGTCGCCAGGCCCGGCGACTTGATCTCGGTGTGGTTGTAGGAGAGCCCCGCGGTGAGCTGCAGCCGCTCGATCGGCTGGGCCTCGCCGTTGATCTCGAAGCCGTAGCCGTCGGCGTGCTTGGCGTTGATCAAGCGGTTGAAGTTGGCCCCGCCGCCCACCGCGGTGAGCTGCAGGTTCGTGACGCGGTAGTAGAAGACGTCGGCGTCGATCCGCGCCTTGCGGTCGAAGAAGTAGCCCTTGAAGCCGGCCTCGTAGGAGATGTCGGTCTCCTTGCCGGCCACCGAGATGGTGTCGCCGAACAGCAGTCGGCCCTGGATGGACGGCGCGCGGTAGCCCTTGGCGACGCGGGCGTAGAGGTTGACGTTGCTGTCCAGCGCATAGGTGGTGTCGAGGTTGAAGCTGACGTCGCTGCTCGACGGGGTGGCGGTGATCCGCGCGGTGGGCGGGGCGCCGAACGGCGAGACCAGCCGCTGGGCGACGAAGTCCTTGCTGTCGTCGGAATAGCGGAGCCCGCCGCCGACCGTCCAGACCGGGCTAAGCCTGTAGTCGGCGTTGCCGAACAGCGCCCACGAGGTCGTCTTCTGGTGCTGGAAGGCGTAGCCGTCCTGCTTGCCGCCGGCCCGGGTGTTGTAGTCGAAGCTGTCGATCTTCACGTCTTCGAAGAAGTAGAAGGCCCCGACCGTGTAGCTGAGGGCGTCGGCCTTGCCGGCCAGCCGCAGCTCCTCGCTCCATTGCGCGTGGTAGGGCAGACCGTCGGCGCTCTCCGAGGGGAACGGGATGAAGCCCGGACCGGAGGGCGGGGCGAAGACCGCGCCGAAGCCGCCGTCGATGTCGCCGCGGCTGAACACCTTGGCGTGCTCGTAGCCGGTCACCGAGGTCAGCACCGGCCCGCCGAGGTCGTAGTTCAGCTTCAGGCTGCCGCCGCTGATCGTGACCTTCTGTGTGGAGCGGGGCTGGGCGTCCTGGGCGATCTTCTCCGGGTCGAAGCCGGGGACGAAGCTGTTGGAGCCCGGCTGGATGATGTTGGCGCGGAACAACTGGGGCGTGCCGTCCATGTGCATGTAGTGCACGTTGGCCAGCGCGCTGAACTGCTCGTTCGGGGTGAACAGCAGTTGGCCGCGAACCGCCATCTCGTCGTAGCCGCCGGTGGCGTTGTTCTGATGGGTGAAGGTGTTGTCGACCCAGTCGTTGCGGTGCTGGTAGAGCGCCGAGAGGCGGCCGGCCAGCACGCCGGGAACAAGGGCGCCGCCGACCGCGCCTTCCAGGTCGGTCGTGCCGTAGGTGGCGTAGGAGGCCTGGGCGTAGCCGGTGACGGCCTGGGTCGGCTTCACGGAGTCGAACTTCAGCACGCCGGCCGGGGTGTTGCGGCCGAACAGCGTGCCCTGCGGGCCGCGCAGCACCTCGACCTGATCGATGTCGAACAGCGGCAGGCCCTTCAGGATCGGGTTCTCCAGCACCACCTCGTCGTAGACGAAGGACACCGGTTGCGAGGCGTTGAGGTCGAAGTCGGTGTTGCCGAGGCCGCGGATGTAGGGCCGCGGGAAGGTCCGGCCGAAGCTGGATTCCAGCGTCAGGCTGGGAACCCGGGCGGAGAGCACCCGGATGTCGCCGCCGGAGGAGCGGATGACGTCCAGCTTATCGCCGGAAATGGCGGTGAGCGATTCCGGCACGTCGTTGATGTTCTCGGCCCGCTTCTGGGCGGTCACGATGACCTCGCCCAGTTCGGTGGGCGCCGCCGCCGTCGCCGCCTGTGCGAAGGCCGGCGCCGCCCAGCCTGCCCCTGCCAGCGTCGCCGCCATGGCCACGCCCATCATCAGCGCCGCGCGCCGAAAGCCCGCTTGCTTCATGTCTCGATCGCCCCTGGTTCGTGCGCCGACCGTCAGCGCCCCCATGTGAGCAATCGCTTATCAAGCGCCGGCGGACGGCGTCACCGTACGGTCACGCTTGTGGCCGCGGCAGCCGCGTCCGAGGGGCGAAATCGTGCAGATTGCGCGTCGGTGGTGCAATTCTGCATCGGCGCGTGGCCGGCCCTGGCTCCTAGACGTCGACCTCGGCGTCGAGGGCGTTTTCCTGGATGAACTCGCGGCGCGGCTCGTCCAGGTCGCCCATCAGCCGGGCGAACATGTCGCCGGCGTCGTCGGCGTGGTCGACCTTCACCTGCAGCAGGGTGCGGGCGTTGGAATCCAGCGTCGTCTCCCAGAGCTGGTCGGCGTTCATTTCGCCGAGGCCCTTGTAGCGCTGGATGGCCAGGCCGCGGCGGCCGTTGTCCATCACCGCGTTCACCAGGTCGATCGGGCCGCGCACAGTGGTGGTGCGGTCCTTGCGGGTGAAGACCGCCGGCGCCTCGAAGATCTTGGCCAGTTCCTTGGAGCGTTCGGCCAGCCGCCGCGCGTCGGCGGCGTGCAGCAAGAGCTCGTCGAGCACGACGCGCTCGGAGACGCCGCGCTTCACGCGGGAGAAGACATAGCCGCCGCCCTCGCCCTTGACGCCTTCCCAGGCGCCGTCGCCTTCCTCGGCGTAGAGATCGAGCCGGCGCGCGGCGTCGGCGGGATCGCCGCCGTCGGCCAGCAGGCCGGCCAGTGCCGCCTGCTCCACGGCGAAGGCCGGCGCGCGGGCGGTCAGGCGCTGGATATGCGCCTGGGCGGTGCGGCTGGTCATCACCTGGGCGCGCAGGTCCTGACCCATCAGGCGCTCACCCGAGGCCAGCTCGAGCATGGCCCCGTCGACGCCCTCGTCGATCAGGAAGGCGTCCATCTCGCTGTCGTCCTTCAGGTAGCGCGAGGACTTGCCCTTGGCCGCCTTATAGAGCGGCGGCTGGGCGATATAGAGGTAGCCCTTGTCGATCACCTCCGGCATCTGCCGGTAGAAGAAGGTCAGCAGCAGGGTGCGGATGTGGGCGCCGTCGACGTCGGCGTCGGTCATGATGATGATCTTGTGGTAGCGCAGCTTGGCGATGTCGAAGTCGTCGCGGCCGATGCCGGCGCCGAGCGCGGTGATCAGGGTGCCGACCTGTTCGGACGACAGCATCTTGTCGAAGCGCGCCCGCTCCACGTTGAGGATCTTGCCGCGCAGGGGCAGCACCGCCTGGTTCTCGCGGTTGCGCGCCTGCTTGGCCGAGCCGCCGGCGCTGTCGCCTTCGACGATGAACAGTTCGGACTTGGCCGGGTCGCGTTCCTGGCAGTCGGCCAGCTTGCCGGGCAGGGACGAGATATCCAGCGCCGACTTCCTGCGGGTCAGTTCGCGGGCCTTGCGCGCGGCTTCGCGGGCGGCGGCGGCCTCGACGATCTTCTGCACCACCATCTTGGCCTCGACGGGGTGTTCCTCGAACCATTGGGCCAGGCCCTCGCCCAC
>JAQGIX010000134.1 GCA_028290925.1 Phenylobacterium sp.
TCAGAAGCTGAAGAGCCTGCCGGCCCGCTTCGACGCCTCGAAGGACGTGGTCGAGCAGTTCTGGGCGACCTCCAAGGACGGGACCAAGGTCCCATATTTCGTGGTGCGGCCGAAGGGCCTGAAGCTCGATGGGACCGCGCCCACCTTGCTCTACGCCTACGGCGGCTTCCAGGTGAGCCTGTCGCCCGCCTATTCCGGCACGATCGGCAAGCTGTGGCTGGAGAAGGGCGGCGTCTATGTGGTCGCCAACATCCGCGGCGGCGGCGAGTTCGGGCCGCGCTGGCACAACGCCGGCCTCAAGCTCGACCGCATGCGGGTCTATGACGACTTCTTCGCCGTCAGCCGCGACCTGATCGCCCGCAAGATCACCTCGCCGCGCAGGCTGGGGATCATGGGCGGCTCCAACGGCGGCCTGTTGATGGGCGTGGCCCTGACCCAGCACCCGGAGCTCTACCGGGCGATCGTCATCCAGGTGCCGCTGTTCGACATGATCGGCTACACCCACATCGGCGCCGGCGCTTCCTGGGTCGGCGAATACGGGGACCCGTCGATCCCGGCCGAGCGCGCCGTGATCGCCAGCTACTCGCCCTACCAGAACCTGAAGGCGGGCCGGCCCTATCCGCGGGTGTTCATCGAGACCTCGACCAAGGACGACCGGGTCCATCCGGCCCACGCCCGCAAGGCCGCCGCTAGGCTGAGCGAGCTCGGCTACGACTACCTCTATTACGAGAACATGGAAGGCGGCCATGCCGCCGCCGCCAACCTCAACGAGACCGCCCTGCGGGTCTCGCTGGAGTACACCTACCTGCGCCAGCGGCTGATGGATTAGCCCGTGCGACGGCGCTGCAGGGGTGGTCATTCGAGAACCGGAAAATTGACGAACCAAAAGGCGCCTGGCCCAGGTCGGCCAGGCCGCCAAATTGCCTCGGGAAACGGGACGACGTCTCCATGACAGCCAGCAACCGCATCGTCCTCTCCAGCGACCACAGCGCCATTCAGCTCCGACAGGCCATTGCCGCGCATATCGCGGCGCATGGCTGGGTGGTGGTCGACATCGGACCGACGACGCCGGAGAGCACACACTATCCTAGGCACGGCGAAGCGGCGGCGCGGCTTGTCGCGTCCGGCGATTGCCGGTTTGGCATCATCCTATGCGGCGCCGGCCAGGGGATCATGATGGCGGCGAACAAGGTAAAGGGCATCCGTTGCGGCGTCTGCGGCGACACATACTCAGCCCGCATGATCCGCCAGCACAACGATGCCAACATGCTGTCGATTGGCGCGCGCGTGGTGGGCGAAGGGCTGGCGCTCGATATCGTGGATGCCTTCCTGACCGCCCAGTTCGAGGGCGGCCGGCATGCGACGCGGGTGGAGATGATCGGGGCGCTGGAGGGTTGACGCCGCTCTTTGCTTCTTTGGGGAATATGGCTTCAGCCCGACGACGAAGGCCTCATGCGCATCCAGGCCCGAGCCACGTCGCGGTTCGTCACGCCACGATCGATTCAACGATCAGCGGAAACGCTCTAGAACACCCGGCTGATCAGCCAGGCGATGATCGCCGTGATCACCACACCCAACAGGAAGCCGCGGAAGAAGGCGCCGTTGCGCTCCCACCACATGCGCTGAGCGCGCATGCGTTGGGCCCGATCCATGCGGCGTGATGACATAGGAATGACCTTAGGCCGGCGCGGCGGCAGGGTGGCGGCGCACGATTTCGTCGTGCAGCCGATAGAGGTGCTGGCGCGCGCCGCGGTCGGCGCGGGCGATCTGCTCGCGGATATGGCTCACCGCCCCGGTCGGCCCCAGGCGCGCCTCCAGGTCGTCGGCCTCGTCGCAGAGGGCCAGATCGCCGGGCTTCAGCTTGAACAGGCTCAGATTCATTGCGCCTCGCGCTCCTTTACGGAGGGAGCTCAGCATGATCACGACACGGTTAACGAGCGGTGACTTTGCGCTCCGCCAACGTCACCTTGCGCGAACTTGAGGCGGGGTGGGCGATCAGCCCTTGCGGGCCTTGGTCCGGGAGGTCTCGCTCACCAGGCCCCGGGTGATCGCGATGACCGCGGCCCGGGTCTCCGGGTCGGCGATCTGACTGAAGGCGGCCAACAGCTCCGTGGCGCCGTTCTGGGTCAGCAGGGTGAGCCATTGGACATCGGCGGCGTGCTGTTGGTCCTCGGCGCCGACCAGCAGCAGGGCAGGGCTGCAGCCCAAGGCCTCGGCGGTCCTCACCAGCATCGAGGCCGACACCCGGTTCGCGCCGCGCTCGTATTTCTGGATCTGCTGGAAGCTTAAGCCCAGCCGCGCGGCCAGGGACTGCTGGCTCAGCCCGACGGCATGCCGCTGCAGCCGGATTCGGGCGCCAACCGCCAGATCGATCGGGTCCGGACCGCCGGTTTTGGAGGGGGAAATCTCGCCGTGACGCATGGGCCCACGCTATACATTATCAACGTTCAGTCAAACGAAGCTTCCCCAGTTCCGGCCACCGGTGATCAGGCGAAGGTCGGGCGCGGCGGCGATCAGGTGGCTGACCGGCTCGAGCCTCGGTCGAGCCCGCCCTGGCGCCGGCGGAGTTCCTCCATCCGCGGGACGGTATCCGTGGCAACGCGCCTTGCGAAGCTGCCGAGGGGGTCCTGGAGGCCTGACCGAGAATCGAACTCGGGTGCACGGATTTGCAGTCCGCTGCGTAACCACTCCGCCATCAGGCCAGCCGGAGGGCCGGATCGCTAACAGAACGTCCGGGCTGCGGCAACGACTCTCGCCCACTTCGGGGCCTGCTTGATTGCCTTGCTCGGGGCCGCCGACCTATAAGCCCGCGACGCCGCCGCCTCGCCCCTTAAGGATTCGCTCGATGGCCGACCTCGCCGCCGCCCGTGAGAACATGGTGGAGAGCCAGGTGCGCACCGCCGACGTCACCGACGTGCGCATCCACGACGCCATGCGCGTGCTGCCGCGCGAGCGCTTCATGCCGCCGGCCAAGAGCTACCTCGCCTATGCCGACATCGAGGTGGAGTACGCCCCCGGCCGCTGGCTGCTGAAGCCGCGCGACGTGGCCAAGCTGCTGCAGGCGCTGCGCCCGATGCCCGGCGAGCGGGCGCTGGCGATCGCCGCGCCCTATGCCGCCGCGGTGGTCGAGGAGATGGGCCTGTCGGTGACCCGCTTCGATGGCGAGGACCTGACCCTGCTGCCGGCCGGCGAGTTCGAGCTGATCGTCTGCGAGGGCGCCGTGGGCCGCCCGCCCGCCGCCTGGCCCGCCGCCCTGGCGCTGAACGGCCGGCTGGGCGTCGTGGAACGCGACGGCCCGGTGGGCAAGGCCTGCCTCTATGTGACGGCGCAGGACGGGGTCGGCCGGCGCGAGCTATTCGACTCCACCCCGCCGGTGCTGGCCGGCTTGGAAGTGCAACATGGCTTCGCGTTCTGATCGCGACCGCAACAACGACGCAATGCGGACGTGAAAAAAGCTTAAGGGAACGCCCCCTGGTCTTTGCGTCTCAGGTCGGCCTATAGGGCTTCAGTCTCTTGTCTTATCGGGGTTTTGGCATGTCGAAGAGCCTTCGCGGACGGTTGCTGGCCGCCGCCTTCAGTGCGGGCGTCGTCGGCGCGGCCGCCGCCCCGGCCTGGAGCGAGACCCTGGCCGACGCGATCGCCATGGCCTACGAGACCAACCCCACCCTGCAGTCGCAGCGGGCCACCCAGCGGGCGCTGGACGAGACCTATGTGCAGGCCCGCACCGGCTGGCGGCCGACCCTCAACCTGCAGGCGGTCGGCACCTACGACGAGCAACGCGTTCCCAGCCGCACCTTCAATCCCTTCAGCGATCCGAGCACGCACTTCCGCTCCAACGCCGCGAGCCTGAGCCTCACCTTCACCCAGCCGATCTGGACCGGCGGGCGCACCGCCGCGGCGGTGTCGGCGGCGCAGGCCGACGTGCTGCAGGGCCGCGAGAACCTGCGGCGCCTGGAATCCCAGGTCCTGCAGGCGGTGATCCAGGCCTATGAGGACGTGCGCCGCGACCAGGAAGCGCTCAACATCCGCCAGACGGATCTCGGGGTGCTGCAGAGGCAGCTGGAAGAATCCCGCGCCCGCTTCGACGTGGGCGAGATCACCCGCACCGACGTCGCCCAGTCCGAGGCCCGCCTGGCCGCCGCCCAGGCCTTGCTGCAGACCGCCCAGGCCCAGCTGGCCATCAGCCGGGCCAACTACGCGGCCCTGGTGGGCCAGAACCCCGGCCAGCTCGCCCCGGAGCCGTCGCTGGTCTACCTGCTGCCCACCAATGTCGACGACGCCTTCACCGTCGCCGAGAAGTTCAGTCCGCAGCTGCGCGCCCAGGAGTTCGCCGAGCAGGCGAGCCGCGCCCGGGTGGCCGGCGCGCGCGCCGAGCGGATGCCCCGGGTCGACCTGCAGGCCACCGGCCGCTTCATCGGCGGCCATGTGACGCCCCTGAACTCCGGCGATTTCCGCAACGACGTGACCGCCTCGGCGGTGGTCACCGTGCCGCTGTTCACCGGCGGCCTGACCTCGTCGCGCATCCGCCAGTCGATCGAGCGCAACAACGCCGACCGCATCACCATCGAGACCCAGCGCCGCTCGGTGCTGCAGCTGATCACCCAGTCCTGGAACCAGCTGATCGCCGCCCGCGCCAACATCGGCTCGGACACCGAGCAGGTGCGCGCCGCCGAGATCGCCTCGGAGGGCACCCGCCAGGAGCAGCAGGTGGGCCTGCGCACCACCCTGGACGTGCTGAACGCCGACGTGGAGCTGCGCAACGCCCAGCTCAGCCTGGTGTTCGCGCGGCACGACGAATACGTCGCGGCGTCCAACGTGCTGGTGGCCATGGGGCGGCTGGAGGCCAAGGACCTGATCCCCACGGTCCCGCAGTACGACGCCGGCCACAATTTCCGCCGCCTGCGGATCTCGCTGGGCTGGGTGCCGTGGGAGGAGCCGATCTCGATCCTCGACCGCGCCGCGGCCTTCCCGCCGATCCCGCAGACCCACGACCTGCCGCAGGAGAAGGCGATCGCGCCCGGCCTGCAGCCGCCCCCCGCCGCGCCCGTGGTCGCCCGGCCGCGCTAGACGAATTCGCCTGCTGCGCGAATTCATCGGCGCCTGGAGCGCGGCCGGAAATTGCAGGATCGCCCGTGCCAGCCTAGGTTAGGCGCTCACGGATTCTCATTTCATTTGGCTCGGCGGCAGGCGCATGGCGGAACAGACCTCCCAGGAACCGACGATGGAGGAGATCCTGGCCTCCATCCGGCGGATCATCTCCGAGGACGAGACCCCCGAGGCCGAGGCCAAGGAGACGCCGCCGGCCGCCGTCGAGGCCGCTGCCGAGCCTGAGCCCGAACCGGCGCCCGCGCCGGTCGCCGAGGCGCCCGCCGCCGAGCCCGAGCC
>JAQGIX010000136.1 GCA_028290925.1 Phenylobacterium sp.
CAACCTCGATGCGCAGCTCGTCCAGCGCCTTCAGCTTGCGGCGCATGTCCTTGCGGGTGGCGTGGGAGAGCGTGGCGAAATAGCCGTCGAGGTCGGGGAAATCGATGGCCAGCTCCGCGCTCGGCATTCCCGGCGTCGGCTGGTAGCCGATGGTCCGCGTGGCCTGCGACCAGACCTCGCGGTCGCGCTCCGGCGCATCCTTGATCGCCAGCAGCCAGGCGCCGGCCTGGGCCGCGGCGGCCTCGAAGGCGGTGAGCAGCGCGCGCAGCACCTCGGCGCGGCGCGCGGCGGGTAGGTGGGCTGCGAAGCCCAGACCCACGTCCTCCGTGCAGGGCGAGCCCAGGCAGGCCATGCGCACCGTGAAGGCGCGGGGCGCGATCTTGCGGCTGGCCGCCACCAGGCGCCGCCCCAGGTCGGTCAGGGTGGTGTCCAGCGAATAGTCGGTGAAGAAGCCGGGCGCGGCGGCGAGAACCTGCCCGCCCTGCTCCACGACCACATAGCGCCAGTCGAAGCCCGCCAGCCCCGCCGCCTCGACCGCGGCCAGGTAATCGTAGCCCTCCAGCGCGCCCGGGAAACAGCCGTCCCAGGCCTGGGCTCCGATCTCGGTGATCGAGCGGACGACGCGGGTCCCGAGCGTGGCGTCAGGCATCGGCCGGCTCCGCGACGCGCGGCTGCTCCGGCGCGGGGGCCGGCGGCGCGCCGAAGAAATCGGCGGTGAGGTCGCCCACCAGGTCCCTTTGCCGGTCCACGTGGATCATGTGGTAGCAGTCGTCGAGCAGGTGAAGCTCCACCGGCCCGCCCAAGATCTTTTTCAGACGCTGCGCATTGCGCGGGTGGCTCATGTCATCGTCGCGGGCGTGCAGGATCAGCGTCGGCTGGTGGATCAGCCGGCCCACCGAGTCCAGGTGGTCGGCCAGCCAGTGCATCTCGGCCATGGCGCCCAGCGGCACCCGGTCCAGCGCGCCGGGGATCACGGCGCCCTGGGTCGCCGTCATGCCGTTGCGCAACCGCTCGTCCTTCAGGCCGAAGGGATAGGGTTCGACGAAGCTCATCTTGCGGATCAGCGGCAGGCCCGCGAACGGCTCGGCGTAGGGCACGATCGCCGAGTACCACCGCCGCATGTTCCAGCCGTCGTAGCGGTAGGTCATGGAATAGACCGCCGCCCCGGCCACCGACGGATCCTCGGCCGCCAGCGCCAGGCCCAGCGCCCCGCCGACGCAGATGCCCGCCACATAGACCTCGTCGTGGTCCTGGCGCAGCGCCCGGTAGGCGTCGCGGACCGAGCCCAGCCAGTCCTGCCAGGTGGTCTTGAGCAGGTTCTCCTCGTCCACCCCGTGGCCGGCCAGCAGCGGGGCGGCGACCGACAGGCCACGCCGGTGCAGGCGCTTGGCCAGGAACTTCATCTCGCCCGGCGCCCCGGTCATGCCGTGGATCAGCAGCACGGCCTTGCCGGTGGCGCCTCGCAGCCGGAAGGTCAGGTCACGGGTCGGGACCTTGTAGTGGATCATGCGCCCGACACCCCCACCAGGAGCACGCCGGAGAAGATCAGGAACGCTCCCAGCGCCTGGCGGCTGGTCATCTTCTCCTTGAGCAGCAGCAGGCCGGCCAGCGGCACCGTCGCATAGGTCAGCGCCATCACCGGATAGGCCATGCTCAAGGGCGCGCGCTGCAGCACCAGCACCCAGGCGATGCTCTCGATCGCCCAGATGACCATCCCGATCCAGATCAGCGGCTGGCCGATCACCGCGCGCACGAAGCCGGGCGCCGCCTCGGCGCGGGCCGAGCCGAGCTTGAAGCTCAGCTGCTGCACCGTCTCCGCCAGGATGCAGAAGGCCAGCAGGCCGAGCGCGGCGGGGATGAGCCGGGCCTCGGTCATGCCGGCAGCCCTTCGAACATCGCCAGCAGCCGCAGGTTGACCGCCTCGTTCACCCGGCAGGCGTCGGCCGGCGCGGGCTTCGTCCAGGGCTGGTCCAGCAAGGCCTCGCCGCGCTTCAGGAGGGTTGCGGCCGCCCCGCCGCCATAGACCGGCCGCGACCAGTCGCCCACCACATCGGCGCCGACGATCCGGCGCGCCTGGCCGACGCGCCGCACGGCCGCCAGCACGAAGTCCAGGCTGGCGCGCCCTTGGTCCCAGTTGGTGACCGCGTCCTCGGCCCGGAGCACGTCCTTGTCGATCGTCACATAGACGCAGGCGCTGGGGATCGCGCTCTCCAGCCGGTCGAGGAAGGCGTCTTCGCCGAGCGCGGCGATGGTCGGCCAGCTGCGCCCCTCCAGCACCACCTCGTCGCCGCCGTCCGGCGCGGCCCAGGCGAACAGGTCCAGCCGGTCCTCGGTGATCAGCGCCAGGTCGCCCTCGTGGGCCTTGGCGCGGCCGATGTCGCGGCTGCAGACGCCGACGGTGATCACCCGGGCCACGCCCTCCAGGCGCGCGGCGCGGCCCACCCAGGAGCCGCAGTGGCGGCCCTCGGCGAAGCGCACCCAGTCGGGATGGTTGTCGAAGTGGATCAGGGTGACCGGCTCGCCGGCCGCCGCCACCGCGCGTTCCAGCAACAGCGGCGTCACATGGTGGAAATCGCCGGAGCCGGCGAACACCACCTCCGCCTCACCGCGGCTGGGCAGGCAGGCGCAGAGCCGGCGCTTCAGCTCGCCCAGCGTCGCGGTCCGGCTCCACAGGCGCAGCGCCGGGCCGAGGTCGCGCGCGGCCAGCACCCGGCCGCCGTGCTCGAGCACGCCCCGTTCGAGGGCGGGTTGCCGCTCGAAGGCGTCGTCCAACTGCAGGATGACCGGGCGCATGGGATCAGCTGCCGGCGCAGCGCCTCAGGAGTTGGTCCAGCAGCTTCAGGCCGAGGTCGATCTCCTCGTGGGAGATGTGCAGCGACGGCGCCAGCGTGATGACGTTCTTGTGGTAGCCGCCGACGTCCAGGATCAGGCCGTGGCGCTTGCCGTCCACCTCCAGGTCGCCCTTCATGCCTTCCTCGGCCATCTGGTCGAGCAGCGCCTTGTTGGGCGTCCAGCCGTCGGCCTGGCAGATCTCGGCGCGCAGGGCCAGGCCCAGGCCGTCCACGTCGCCGATCTGCGGCCAGCGCTTCTGCAGGTCCTTCAGGCCCTCCAGGAAGTAGGCGCCCTTCTCGGCAACCGAGGTCTCGTAGTCACCCTCGGCCAGCATCTTCATGACCTCGAGGCCGACCGCCGTGCCCATCGGGTTGGAGTTGAAGGTCGAGTGCGTCGAGCCGGGCGGGAAGATCTGCGGATTGATCAGCGCTTCCTTGGCCCACAGGCCCGACAGCGGATTGAGGCCGTTGGTCAGCGCCTTGCCGAACACCAGCACGTCCGGCTCGACGCCGAAGTGCTCGATGGACCACAGCTTGCCGGTCCGGAAGAAGCCCATCTGGATCTCGTCGACCACCAGCAGGATGCCGTAGCGGTCCAGCACCTTCTTCAGCTCGATGAAGAAGTTCCTCGGTGGCACCACATAACCGCCGGTGCCCTGGATCGGCTCCACATAGAAGGCGGCGAACTCGGCCTGGCCGGTCTTGGTGTCGAGGACGCCGTTGTATTCGGTCTCGAAAAGCCGGGCGAACCTCTGCACGCACTGGTCCCCGTACTCCTCCTTGCTCATGCCCTTGGGGCCGCGGAAGTGGTACGGGAACTCGATGAACTGGGCCCGCTCGCCGAAGTGCCCATAGCGGCGGCGATAGCGGTAGGACGAGGTGATCGCCGACGCGCCCAGCGTCCGGCCGTGGTAGCCGCCCTCGAAGGCGAACATCAGGCTTTTGCCGCCACAGGCGTTGCGCACGATCTTCAGGCTGTCCTCGACCGCCTGGGCGCCGCCCACGTTGAAGTGCACGCGGCCCTTGGCGCCGAACTTCCGCTCGGCGTCCTGGGCGATGATCGCGGCCAGCTCGACCTTCTCGCGGTGCAGGTACTGGGACGCCACCTGCGGCAGGGTCTCGAGCTGGCGGACCGCGACGGCGTTCAGGCGCGGGTTGCGGTAGCCGAAGTTGACCGCCGAGTACCACATCTGCAGGTCGAGGAAGTTGCGCCCCTCGGCGTCGTACATGAACGAGCCTTCGCAGCCGGTGAAGAACTTCGGCTCGGGCAGGTAGTGGACGGTGTCGCCATAGGAGCAGTACTCGGTCTCCAGCCGGCGCAGTTCGGCTTCGTCCAGCGGTTGGCTGAGCGGCGCGTCGTACATGGAATGAACTCCTTAGAGCGCGGTCGCGCGACGGGCCTCGACGAGGGGCTTCAGGGTCGCGGTGATGTCGTGGAAGGACTCGAAGGCGTGGTGCGCTTCGCCGCGGCTGGCCGCGTAGTCGGCCAGCGCGTCCTTGGCGAACAGGACGTCGGCGCGGTGCGAGACGCAGAAGTCCGAGCGGCCGTCGCCGATGTAGACGACCATCTCCGCCGCCCCGGTGCGCGCCGCCGCGGCCTCGCACTTGCAGACCCCGGCGCCGGCCGCACAGCCTTCGCGGCTGTAGGGCTGGGCGAGCGCCCGCATGCCGGCCTCTCCCACCAGGTGGTTGGAGACGATCGGCAGCTCCCCCAGCCCGTGACGGGCGAGGATCCGGCGGATGAAATAGTCGACGCCGTCGGAGACGATGGTCAGCGGGATGGCGTGGTCGATGCACCAGGCGGCGAAGGCCGGGAAGCCGGGATCGAGCTCGACGGCGTCGAGGACGGCGTCCAGCTCCGCGTCGGAGCCCTCGATCAGGGCGATCTGGCCGCGCATGCAGGCCGCGGCGTCGATGCGTCCGGCGATCCAGTCCGCCTCCAGCGCCTCCCACTGCGGGGCCGCGAGGCGGCTCAGGACGCGATCGGTCGTGTCAACGACTGAGATCGTCCCATCGAAATCACAGAATACCTGCATCGCGTACGCCTTGCCCCCGCGAAGGGGCTTAGTGCCTCAACCTGATGCCAACCTGATGCGGCGTTCACGATGCCTTAAGCCTGGCCCTCAAGCCCGGGCCGCGCCCGCAGCCGGCAGCTCCACCACCGCGCACAGCCCGCGCGCGCCGTCCTCGCGATCGCGCAGCTCCAGCCGCCCGCCCAGCAGCCGCACCGCCTCGCCCACAATGGAGAGACCGAGGCCCGATCCGCGCGGCGAGGCCGCCGGCCCGCGGTAGAATCGCTCCAGCACCTTGGCGCGCTCGGCGGGCGGGATGCCGGGCCCGGCGTCGGCCACCATCAGCCGGTGCTGGCCCTGGGCGGTCGACAGCCGCACCGCCACCTCGGAGCCTTCCGGCGCGTGGTTGATGGCGTTGTCCACCAGGTTGGCCGCGATCAGCCGCAGCAACACCGGATCGCCGCTGCGGTAGGTTCCCGAGCCCTCGAACGACAGCTCCACCTGGCGGCGCGCCGCCACCGGCGCGAGGTCGGCCAGCGCCGCGACGGTCTCGGCCCGCAGGTCGCCGTCGGTCTCGCCCGCCCCGCGCCGGGCCTCGAGGCGGGCCAGGGTGAGCAGGCTGTCGGTGAGCGCCGCGGCGCGGTCGACGCTGCCCACCAGCTGCGAGGTCATGGCCTGGCGCTCCGCCGGATTGGCCTCGCCGGCGATCAGCTGGGCCTGCAGCTTCACCGCGGCGAGCGGCGTGCGCAGCTGGTGGGCCGCGTCGTCGAGGAAGCGGCGCTCGTGCTGGAGGGAGCGGTCGATTCGCTCGAACAGGCGGTTGATCGAGCGGACCAGCGGATGCAGGTCCCTGGGCCACGGGTCGAGCGGCAGGGCCGAGAGATCGCGCATGGTGCGCCGGCCGATCTCGGCGATCAGGGTGCGCAGCGCCTGCAGCCCGTCCGACAGAGTCAGCCAGATCAGCACCCCGCCGATCGGGATCAGCAGCAGCAGCGGCAGCGCCAGCCCGAGCGCGATGCCCTGGACCAGCACCAGGCGGATATCCATCCGCTCGCCGATCTGCACCGTCGCGTCACCGGAGGGCACGTGCAGGGTGTAGATGCGCCAGCGGTCCTGCGGTCCGTCGATCTCCGAAAAGCCGTTCTTGGCCGGCGGCGCGACGATGGGCGGCCCGGTGTCGGAGCGCAGCACCACCCGGGCGCCGCGCCAGATGCGGAACATCCGCCAGTCGGCGTAGCTGTCGAACGCCCGGCGATCCTCGGGGCTCAGCAGGTCGGAATCGTCCACCGTCAGCTCGGCCAGGGCGCTCTGCGGCGGGGCGCCCGGCGGCTGGCCGGCGGCGGGCAGGGCGGCCTGCTCCTTCATCTCGTCCGACATCAGGGCCCGCAGGACGCTGGCGCCGATGATCAGCTGGCCGTCGTAGATCTCGTTGATCCGCCGCTGGGCGGTGAAGAAGGCGAGGCCTCCCACCACCACGGTGATGATCAGGAACAGCACGCCGACGCGCCCGAACAGGGCGGCCAGCAGCGAGGTCGGACGGGCGATCGGCCGGCGGCTCATGTGTCCTTCGGAATGGTGTAGCCGAGGCCCCGGGCGGTCACGATGAGGCCCGAGCCCAGCTTGCGGCGCAAGCCATAGATCGCGACCTCGATGGTGTTGCTCTCGATCTCGGCGGTGTCGTCGTAGAGCGCGCCCTCCAGCTCCTCCTTGGAGACGAACTGGCCCATGCGGCGCATCAGGGCGGCCAGCACCTTGAACTCCTTGGCGGTCACCGCGACCGGTTCGGCCTCCAGCGTCACCGTGCGGGCGGCGAGGTCGACGCCGACCCCGTGCGCCGAGAGCGCGTCGCTGGTGCGCTTTTCGCCGCGGCGGATCTGCGCCCGGATGCGCGCCAGCAGCTCGTCCAGGTCGAACGGCTTGACCACATAGTCGTCGGCCCCGGCGTCCAGGCCCTCGACCTTCTGCTCCGGCCGGTCGCGCGCCGTGACGATGATCACCGGCGTCGGATCGCGGCGGCCGCGCAGCGCCTTGAGGGCTTCCATGCCGCTGATGTTGGGCAGGCCGAGGTCCAGCAGGATCAGCGCGTAGTCCTGCGCCCGTGTGGCGGCCATGGCCTCCTCGCCGGTGACCGCCAGGTCCACGGTGTAGCCCGCCCGCTGCAGGGCGCGGCGCAGGCCATCGCCCAGCATCGGATCGTCCTCGGCGATGAGCAGGCGCATGGGCCTACCTAGAGCTTCCCAAGGCAAGCCGCGCAAGGGCCGAGGCTTCGCCCAAGGAAAAAGGCGCCCCGCCGGAGCGGAGCGCCTCGTTCTGGTGCAGCCTTGAGGCTTATAAGCGGTACTGCAGCTCGAC
>JAQGIX010000142.1 GCA_028290925.1 Phenylobacterium sp.
CGTCGCCGCCCATCGGGCCGGCGCTCGGCCAGCGCGGCGTCAACATCATGGGCTTCTGCAAGGAGTTCAACGCCCGCACCGAGAAGGAACAGAAGGGCACGCCCCTGCCGACCGTGATCACGGTCTATCAGGACAAGTCGTTCACCTTCGTCACCAAGACCCCGCCCGCCAGCTACTACCTGAAGCAGGCGGCCAAGCTGCAGTCCGGCTCCAAGCTGCCGGGCCGCGACGTGGCCGGCAAGGTCACCCGCAGCCAGCTGCGCGAGATCGCCGAGAAGAAGATGAAGGACCTCAACGCCAACGACGTCGAGTCCGCAGCCCGCATCATCGAGGGCTCCGCCCGTTCGATGGGCCTTGAGATCGTGGAGCGCTGATCCGATGGCCAAGCAACCCAAGCGTAAGCAGAAGTGGGAAGGCGATCTCGCCGTCCCCCATCCGCTGGAAGACGCCGTCAAGCTGGTGAAGGTCAACGCCAACGCCAAGTTCGACGAGAGCGTCGAGATCGCCGTCAACCTGGGCGTCGACCCGCGTCACGCCGACCAGCAGGTTCGTGGCGTGGTGGCGCTGCCCTCCGGCACCGGTCGTGATGTCCGCGTCGCGGTCATCGCCAAGGACGCCAAGGCCGACGAGGCCAAGGCGGCGGGAGCCGACATCGTCGGCGCCGAGGACCTGGTGGAACGCATCCAGGGCGGCTTCATGGACTTCGACCGGGTGATCGCCACCCCCGACATGATGGCCCTGGTGGGCCGTCTGGGTAAGGTGCTGGGCCCGCGCGGCCTGATGCCGAACCCGCGGGTCGGCACGGTGACCCCCAACGTCGCCCAGGCCGTGAAGGACGCCAAGGGCGGCTCGATCGAGTTCCGCACCGAGAAGACCGGCATCATCCACGCCGGCGTCGGCAAGGCGAGCTTCACCGAGGAGCAGCTGCTGGCCAACGTGCGGGCGATGATCGACGCCCTCAACCGGGCCAAGCCGTCCGGCGCCAAGGGCACCTACATCAAGAAGATCAGCCTCTCCTCGACCATGGGGCCGGGCGTCAAGGTCGACTCCGGCGCCTTCGGCGGCGGCGCGGCCTAAGCCGTCCTCGCCGGGACAAGCCCGGTCATGACGTTCAAGATTGAGGAGCGGCGGCGACGCCGCTCCTTTTTCGTTTGGGGGTTCAGATGGCGACCGTGACCCTGGAGCCGGCCCGGCCGGAGCAGCGTGAAACCCTCGCCAACCTGTTCCAGCTCTACACCTACGACTTCACCGAGCAGTGGGCGGGGCTCGACCGCGGCGAGCTCGGCGAGGATGGCCTGTTCGCCGCCTACCCCAATCTCGGCAGTTACTGGCAGGCGCCCGCCCGCCAGCCCTTCCTGATCCGCGCCGACGGCCACCTGGCGGGCTTCGTGCTGATCAACGACCACAGCCACTCGGGCCTGCCCCTCGACTTCGCCGTGGCGGAGTTCTTCGTGGTCCGCAAGCACCGCCGGAGCGGGGTGGGGCGCGCCGCGGCGCTGGCCGCCATCCGGCCGCGGCCCGGGCAGTGGGAACTCGCCGTGGCCCGCAAGAACACCGCCGCGTTGCCCTTCTGGCGCGCCATCGCCGCCGAACTGGCCTCCGGTCGGGTCGAGACGCTCGATCGTGACGACGCGTTCTGGAACGGCCCGATCCTGCGCTTCCGCGTGGCCGATCTGCCCTAGCCCGATCGGCCAAGGCTGCGGCCGACCAAGCTACTTCGCGTGGGCGCAGGCGGCGTCGTACTGCGCCACCGACGCCGTATTGCGCGAGTTCTGCGGCTGCTGGCCGGCGTAGACCGAACCGGCCTTGCCGTTGGGATTGAAGGCTGAGCCAGGCGCCGAGGCAGACGCGCCCGGGGTGTTTGGCGCGGTGGCGCTTCCGCAGGTCTGGTTGGGCTGCCCGGTCTGGGTGGGCCCACGCACAGTCGGGCTCGTCGGGCTCGTCGGGCTCGTCTGGCTCATCGGACTGGTCCGGATCGTGCCGCTCGAGGTCATCGGCGATGTCGCCACCCCGGCCTTGGGCGAGGGGGTGGAGGTCCCGCCGCCTTGCGGAGCGGCGAAGGCCGCGCCAGCGGTCAGCGCCGACAGGGCGGCGGTTATGACGACAGAGTGGGGAATGAGGTTCATGATCGATCCTCTCACGCAACTCCCCTGGTCTCCGGCCCACGCGCCCAACCGCCGGATGGGGCGATCCGTTCCCGCGAACCGAACCGTTCCGCCTTACCGCGAATTCACGGAAGCCATGTTGTCCAGCATACATAGATATGCAAGGTATTATGCATGGACACGAAACGGACCGCGGCCACCGAGGACGAGCTCGGTAAATGGGAGACCCAGCTCCGCAAGGGCGGCCTTGGCCTGGCCGTGCTCGCCACCCTCTGGACCGGCCGCCTCTATGGCCTGGAGATGCTGCGCCGGCTGGAGGCCGACGCCGGCCTCTCGGTGCCGGAGGGGACCATCTATCCGCTGCTCAACCGGCTAAAATCGGAAGGCTTCGTCACCTCCGAATGGGTGGAGGCCGACGCCGGCCACCCGCGCAAATACTACAGCCTCACCGAGCGCGGGCGCGTCCGCGTCCGCGAGATGGCCGGCGCCTGGAAGGGCTTCGCCCGCGGCCTCGAGCGCCTGCTCGCGCCCCTTGAAGGAGATCCCCGATGAGCCGGGACGCCGCCATGGCCCACCTCGAGACCTATCTCGCCCAGGTGCGCCGCAACCTGAAGGGCCTGTCCGAGGCGGAGATCCGCGAGGTGCTGCTGGAGCTGCGCGCCCATGTGCTGGACCGCGTGGAGGGCCACCTCACGCCGCGCACGGTGGAGACAGCGCTCGCCGCCCTGGGCTCGCCGCGCGAGGTCGGCCGCGCCAACGTCACCGAGCGGGTCGCGGCGGTGATGGAGAAGGACCGCTCCTTCTTTGGCGTCCTGGCCGCCGTGGTGCGGCTGGCGGGCCTCAGCCTCGCCGGCTTCTTCCTCTTCCTGGTCTCGCTCACCGGCTACGGCGTGGCGGCGAGCTTCCTGGGGGTCGCGGTGTTGAAGCCCTTCCGGCCCGGCCACGTGGGCTTGTGGCGCACCGCGCCGGACACCTACTCCATGGGCGCGCTCAGCCATCCCGCCGAGGGCCAGGAGCTGCTCGGCTGGTGGATCATCCCGGTGGGTTTGGTCCTGGGCCTGGCCATCGGCTATCTCACCTGGCGCTTCGGCCGCTTCTGCATCCGCGCCATGGTCCGGCGGCCGGCGCGCGAGCCCGGCGTGAGCCCGGCGGTTTGATTTCCGTCGCCGCTTCCTGTAAACGGCGCGCCTTCTAGAGTTTCGCTCTGCCGCAAGGCGGGGCGGGCAGGGGACCTCGGTCCCCTGTTCCTGTCCGAGAACTGTGGGGATCCGGGGGCCACCCGGAGCCGTAACGCGAGGAAGAGCCCTTCCTCGGCCGCTGGGAGACGGGAAGATGACGTTTCCGCACCCCCACCGCCATGGCGCGGCTGGGCGCGGCGACTGCGGCTTCTCAAGGACAGGTTGATGCGGTTCGGCTTGGGGCTTCCCCGGGCAGGGCCGCGGCTATCCCGGCGTCCGGGCTCTTCCGGGCGTCGAACCTGAGTATGGAGACCGCAATGGACCGCGCTCAAAAGCAGGAGGCCATCGAGACGCTGAAGGGCGTGTTCGAAGGCGCCGGCGCCGTGGTCGTGACCCACTA
>JAQGIX010000185.1 GCA_028290925.1 Phenylobacterium sp.
CGACGCGGACCCTGCGGATCGCCGACGGCCCGGACGAGGTCCACCACATGGTGGTCGGCCGCAACGAGCTGCGCCAGTACCGCGAGATGCCGAAGGACGAGTCCACGGCGGCGGTGTTTAGGAACTAGCAGACGCGCCTGCTCCCCTTGCGGGAGACGGTCGCCTGCGAAGCAGGCCGGAAGAGGGGGCGCACGGGGGGCCCCTTTTTCGTTCCGCCGGGGCGCCAAGCTGTGCTGAACTCCCGCTCAAGCAAGAATGGGTCGGGAGGGAATCTGATGAAGCGGTTGCTGATGGGGGCCGGTGCGGCCCTGGCCTTGGGCGCGCCGGGGCTGGCGCATGCCGAGGCGGCCTGCGGTGATCTAGCCAGGACGGTGCTGCCGCACGCCGAGATCACCTCGGCGACGGTGGAGAAGGCCGGGTCCGGCGAGGCCTGCCGGATCGCGGTGGCCAGCCATCCCACCCAGGATTCCAACATCAAGCTGGAGGTGTGGATCCCCCGCGGCGAGGCCTGGAACGGCAAGTTCGTGCAG
Source organism: Phenylobacterium sp. (assembly GCA_028290925.1). Classification (GTDB taxonomy): domain Bacteria; phylum Pseudomonadota; class Alphaproteobacteria; order Caulobacterales; family Caulobacteraceae; genus Phenylobacterium. The sequence goes on from JAQGIX010000185.1 coordinate 531, forward strand.
CTGGGCAACGGCGGGTTCGCCGGCTCCGTCCTGACCGGGCAGCTGCGCGGCATGGCGGGCCGCGGCTACGCGGCGGCCAGCACCGACGACGGTCACCAGACCCCGGTCGGCACCAACGCCAGCTGGGCGCTCGGCCATCCCGAGAAGCTGGTCGACTTCGGCTGGCGGGCGCTGAAGGAGACCACCGAGATCTCCAAGGCGCTGATCGCCGCGCAGAAGGGGCTGAAGCCCAAGACCTCCTACTTCTTCGGCTGCTCCGACGGCGGGCGCGAGGCGCTGATGGAGGCCCAGCGGTTCCCGAACGACTTCGACGGCATCGTCGCCGGCGCCCCGGCCAACGCCATGAGCCAGCTGTTCGGCATCTCGGCGGCCCAGCACCAGGCGCTTTCCGCGCCCGGCGGCTACCTCGGCCCGGTCGAGCTTTCCCTGTTGCAGAAGTCGGTGCTCGCCCAATGCGCCGACGGCGGCGCCTTCGTGCGCGATCCGGCCGCCTGCCGCTTCGATCCGGGCAAGCTGCAGTGCAAGGCGGGCGTGATCGAAGGCTGCCTGACCGCGCCGCAGGTCCACTCCGCGCGGGTGATGTACGAGGGCCGGCGCGATCCGCGCAGCGGCAAGATCGCCTTCCCCGGCTTCTCGCCGGGCGCCGAGGCTCAGCCGAACAGCTGGACCACCTGGGTCGTGGGCGCCAACGAGGCGCAGCATGCGCGCGCCGCCGGCTACCAGTTCGCGTCCAACGCCTTCAAATATTTCGCGTTCGGCGATCCCAGCTTCGATTTCCTGAAGCTGGATCTGGGCGCCCAGTTCGACCAGGCGCGGCGCAAGATGCGGCCGATCATCGATTCCGACAGCCCGAACCTCGCCGCCTTCAAGAGGCACGGCGGCAAGCTGATCCAGTACCATGGGTGGAACGACCCGGCGATCCCGGCCCGGTCCTCGATCCTCTATTACGAGGACGTCTCCAGGACGATGGGCGACACCTCGGGCTTCTACCGGCTCTACCTGGTGCCCGGCATGCTTCACTGCGGTGGCGGCGCCTCGCCGACCAACGTCGACTGGCTGGGCCAGCTGGAGGCCTGGGTGGGCGAGAAGAAGCCGCCCGCCGCCATCACCGCGGCCGCGGGATCGAACGGCTCCGGCGCGACCCAGCTGCTCTGCCCCTACCCGGCGGTGGCCCGCAAGGCCGGCGAGACCTGGAGCTGCGCTGCGCGAAAGCGCAAGTCCTGAGGGGGACCCACGCCATGAAGACCCTGTTGCTGGCCGCCGGCTTCGTGCTGGCCGCCGCCTCCGCGGCCCACGCCGAGACCGCCTGCGCCGACCTCGCCAAGGCGCGCCTGCCGCACGCCGAGGTGACCCAGGCCATCGAGGCCGAGGCCGGCGGCAAGCCCGCCTGCAAGGTGCTGGTCACCAGCCGGCCGACGCCTGATTCCGACATCCGCATCGAGCTGTGGATCCCGCGTGGCGAGGCCTGGAACGGCAAGTACGTCCAGCTGGGCAACGGCGGCTTGGCCGGCGCGATCCCCTCGCCGCAGATCCGCGCGCGGGCCGCCGTCGGTTACGCCTCGGCCGGCACCGACGATGGCCACGAGGCCGACGGCCGCTCCGCGGCCTGGGCGCTGGGCCATCCGGAGAAGATCAAGGACTACGCGTGGCGCTCGCTGAAGGCGACCACCGACGCCGCCAAGGCGCTGATCACGTTTGAGAAGGGCACGCCGTTGGCGCGGTCCTACTTCGTCGGCTGCTCGGCGGGCGGGCGCGAAGCGATGATGGAGGCACAGCGCTTCCCGAACGACTTCGACGGCATCGTCGCCGGCGCCCCGGCCGGCTACAACACCCTCGCCACCGGCGCCCGCGCCTATATCGAGCAGATGCTGGCCAAGCCCGGCGCCTACTTGGGCAAGCCTGAGCTCGAGCTGCTGCAGTCCGCGGCCCTGAAGGCCTGCGGCGACGGCGGCGCGTTCATCCGCGACCAGCACGCGTGCCACTTCGATCCCGGCGCCCTGCAGTGCAAGGCCGGCAAGTCCGGCGGCTGCCTGAATCCGGCGCAGGTGGCGGCGGCCCGGGCCATCTACGCCGGCCGGCCCGGCCCAAACGGCAAGCCGCTGTTGCCGGCCTATACGCCGGGCGCCGAGGCCATGGAAGGCGGCTACCAGGCCTGGATCACCGGGACCTCGCAGGACAAGGTCGCCAGCGCCTCCGGCTATGCGATCGGCTCGCAGGTCATGAAGTACTTCATCTATGGCGACCCGGGGCTCGACTTCCTGAAGGTCGACGTGGGCCCGAAGTACGATCGCGATCGCCGCAAGGCCGCGGTGACCCTGGACGCGGTGGACCCCGACCTGCGCCCCTTCACCAGACATGGCGGCAAGCTGATCCAGTACCACGGCTGGAACGACCCCGCGGTCCCGCCGCTGGGCAGCGTCCGCTACGCCGGCGCGATGGCGGCGAAGATGGGCGACACCTCCGGCTTCTACCGCCTCTACCTGATCCCCGGCATGCTCCACTGCCGCGGCGGCGCCGGGCCGAACGAGGTGGATTGGCTGACGCTGATCGACGACTGGGTGAGCCACGACAAGCCGCCGGCGGCGCTGGTGGCCGCGGCGGGATCGAACGCCCAGGCCACGGCCAAGAGCCAGCTCCTCTGCCCCTATCCGGCGGTGGCGCGGGGCAAGGGAGACGCGGCGGCGGGCTACCGGTGTGAGGGGCCGAAGCCCGGCCGCAAGGGCTAGTCCTCGCGCAGGGCGGCGGCCGCCGCCGTCACGTCCCGGCGGAAGCGATCGACCAGGGTCGAGAGCTCGCGCTTGAGGGTG
>JAQGIX010000204.1 GCA_028290925.1 Phenylobacterium sp.
TGACCCAGCTGATCAAGAACGAGATCGACGGCAAGCCGGTGCAGGCCAGGCTGGTCTCGGCGATCCTGATGGGCACCCGCCTGCCGGTCGACAAGGGCAAGGACACCGGGCTCTTCCAGCACGTGCCGCTGTGCAAATCGCCCAGCCAGACCGGCTGCGTCATCGCCTATGCGAGCTTCCGCGACACCCTCCCGCCGCCGGCCAACAGCCGGTTCGGCAAGGCCCCCAACGAGGGCCAGATCGCCGCCTGCACCAATCCGGCGGCGCTGGGCGGCGGCAAGGGCGCCCTGCACGCCTATCTCAGCAACGGCCCGGCGATCTCCGGCCAGGCGCCGCCCAAGACCGTGTGGGCGAAGGGCAAGGCCAATCCGACCACGCCGTTCATCTCGGTCCCCGGGCTGCTGACGTCGGAGTGCGTGGAGAAAAATGGCTTCTCCTACCTGGAAGTGCATGTGAACGCGGCGCCCGGCGGCCCGCGCACGGAGACCATCGAGGGCGACGTGGTGGCGAACGGCCAGGTCGCGGCCGACTGGGGCCTGCACCTGATCGACGCCAACCTGGCCATGGGCAACCTGGTGGACATCGTGGGCGCCGAGTCGAAGGCGTACCTGGCGAAGAAGTAGGCCGCTGATGCTCCCCTCAAGGGGGAGCTGTCGCGACGGGACCGAGGGGGCTAAAGGGCGCAGCGTCGGACGCTCGTGGGCTGCAGCCCCCTCCGGCCCTCTGGGCCACCTCCCCCTCAGGGGGGAGGATCTTGGAATGAAGGGCGCCCGCCCCGGTGGAGATCGGGGCGGGCGCTGACTTTGCCGGTTGGAATTTGGACCTAGTCGCCGGCGACCTTGCGTCCGGCCCAGAAGCCGAGGACCAGGAACACCAGGAAGCCCACCAGGAACAGGAAGAACAGGATTTTCGCGACGCCGGCCGCGGCGCCGGCCACGCCGGTGAAACCGAGGCCGCCGGCGATCAGGGCGACTATCGCGAAGATCAGAGCCCATCTGAGCATATCGCTCTCCTTCAAGCGTCAAGGCCCGGGTCAGACCTCGGCCGTGGAAACGCGGGCCAAGCTGCGCCTGTTCCTGGGCTCACCAGTTCGTCATCGGTGAGCAACCACGCAACCCACGCAAGGCGGTGAGCCGGCGCCGGCTTGCGGGTGGCGAACGCGGCTATGGTTTCGCCACGAACCCGGGTTCGTGGCCAATTCAAGCTGAGGCCGGGAAGGCCGGCGCGCCGGCTGCGAAGCCCGCTCCGTGAGGTCCGGGGTTCGAAACTTGTTTCTTGCAGGGCGCCGCCCGATCTAAGACGGACCCTGAGATGGCGAAGAATCCCGAAAGCCCGTTGGAGCCCTTCAAGCGCGCGCTGGCCAATGCCGCGCGCTCGCTGGCGGAAACGCCGGACCTGGAGATCGTCTATTCCGGCGAGGGGCCGCTGCTGACCGGCAAACGGGCGGTGCTGCCGCATCCGCCCAGGGACCTGACGCCGGCGGACGCCGCGCGCATCCGCGGCCTGGCCGACCAGATGGCGCTGCGCCTGGCGCACCATGACACCAACGTCCACGCCCGGGGCCGGCCGGCCTCGGCGGGCGGGGCGCCGATCTACGACGCCATGGAGGCGGCGCGGATCGAGGCCATCGGCGCCAATGCGCTGGGCGGGGTGCGCCAGAACCTGACGGCGGTGCTGGAGCAGAGCTGGGCCAAGCGCTCGTTCAACCAGATCGAGGCGCTGGCCAATCCGCCGCTGGCCGAGGTCGTGGGCCTGATGGTCCGCGAGCGGCTGACCGGCGAGAAGCCGCCGGCCATGGCCCAACCGCTGGTGCAGCTGTTCGCCGACGAGGTGGAGGCCAAGGCCGGCCCCGACCTCGACAAGCTGGCAGCCTCCATCGAGGACCAGAAGGCCTATTCGCGGATCGCGCGCGCCATCCTGCGCGACCTGAGGATGGGCGACGACCTGTCCGACGCGCCGGACCAGCCGGACCAGTCGGAGGAGGACGGCGAGGACGGCGATCCCGAGGCCTCGGACCAGAACGAGGACGGCGACGGCGAGGGCAAGTCCCCGCAGCAGTCCGCCATGGACGAGGACGAGGCGACCTCTCGCGAGAGCGAGGACGCCGACAGCCAGATGATGCAGGCGGAGGAAGACCCCAACGCCGAGGACGCCGACCAGCCGCCGGACATGGGCGATGGCGACCAGCCGGCGCGGCCGGAGTTCTCCGGCGAAGGCCGGGTGGTCACCTACAAGGTGTTCACCACCGCCCACGACGAGATCGTGGCCGCCGAGGAGCTGTGCGACGCCGAGGAGCTGGGGCGGCTGCGGGCCTATCTCGACCAGCAGCTGGCCAGCCTGTCGAACGTGGTCTCGCGGCTGGCCAACCGGCTGCAGCGCAAGCTCTTAGCCCAGCAGAACCGCATCTGGAGCTTCGACCTCGAGGAGGGCGTGCTCGACGTGTCGCGCCTGACCCGGGTGATCACCGACCCGACCGCGCCGCTCAGCTTCAAGGAGGAGGCCGACACCGAGTTCCGCGACACGGTGGTGACCATACTGATCGACAATTCGGGCTCGATGCGCGGGCGGCCGATCATGGTGGCGGCGGTGTGCGCCGACATCCTGGCGCGCACCCTGGAGCGCTGCGGGGTCAAGACCGAGATCCTCGGCTTCACGACCCGGGCGTGGAAGGGCGGCCAGGCGCGCGAGGACTGGCTGAAGGCCGGCAAGCCCGCCCAGCCCGGCCGGCTGAATGACCTGCGCCACATCATCTACAAGTCCGCCGACGCCCCCTGGCGGCGCGCGCGGCGCAACCTCGGGCTGATGATGCGCGAGGGCCTGCTGAAGGAGAACATCGACGGCGAGGCCCTGATGTGGGCCCACCAGCGGCTGATCGGCCGGCCGGAGGCCAGGCGGATCCTGATGGTGATCTCCGACGGGGCGCCGGTGGACGATTCCACCCTGTCGGTGAACTCCGGCCACTATCTGGAGCGGCACCTGCGCGAGGTGATCGCCGAGATCGAGTCCCGCAGTCCGGTGCAGCTGATCGCCATCGGCATCGGCCACGACGTGACCCGCTACTACCGCCGCGCGGTGACCATCGTCGACGTGGAGCAGCTGGCCGGGGCGATCACCGACCAGCTGGCCGAGCTGTTCTCCGAGGAGCCGGCGCGGCTGACCCGGCGCGCGGCGGGCCTGTTGCAGCCGCCGCCCAACACCGAAGGGCCCAAGCCCACCATGCGCCGCTCGACCTTCAAGGAGGTGCGGCGGGCCGTGGCTTGACGGCGGGACGCTCCGCCGGCCAGCTTCAAAGAAAGCCGGAGGAAGCATGCGCCAGGACGTTTCGATCCCCACGCCGGACGGCGACGCGCGCGCCTTCGCGTTCACGCCGGACGACGGCCCGGGGCCGTGGCCGGCCGTGATCCTGTTTATGGACGCTCCGGCGATCCGGCCGGCCCTGTTCGACATGGGCCAACGGCTGGCGGACGGCGGCTACTATGTGCTGGTCCCGGACCTGTTCTGGCGGGCCGGGCCCTATCCCCCGCTGGACATCGCCGCGGCGCGGGCCGGCGATCCGGAGATGGTGGCGCTGTTCCAGAAGCTGCGCGGCTCGACCGGCGCCGGGCGGCAGATGACCGACACCAGGGCCTGCCTCGATTTCCTCGACGGTGAGCCGCAGGCCGACGCGCGCAAGGTGGGGGTGACGGGCTATTGCATGGGCGGCGGCGTCGCGCTCAGGGCCGCCGGGACCTTCCCCGACCGCATCGTGGCCGCGGCGAGCTTCCACGGCGGCAATATGGCCACCGACGACGAGAAGAGCCCGCACCGGCTGGCGCCCCAGATCAAGGCCAGGGTGCTGGTGGCCGGCGCCGACCAGGACTCCGGCTTCGATGAAGCCCAGAAGGACCGGCTGACCGCGGCGCTGGCGGAGGCGGGCGTGGAGGCCGAGGTCTCCATCTGGGCGGGTTGCCGCCACGGCTGGGTGCCCGCCGACATGCCGGTGCACAACGCCGAGGGCGCCGAGCGCCACTGGCGCGAGCTGTTCAAGCTGTTGGACGAGACGCTGAAGGCCTAGTCGCCTCCCCGTTCACCGGAGGGGGGACCGTACGCCGACGCCCGCGCAGACGGGCGGCAGAGCGGATGGTGGGCGGGGCGAGAGCCGCAGTGCGCCGGCCGCCCCCTCCGTCACGCGCTCTTCGGCGCATGACACCTCCCCCGTGAAACCGGGGCGGAAATGAAAAAGGCCGCTCTTTCGAGCGGCCTCCTCGGAACGACAATCTGGAAGCGGTCAGGCCGCGGGCTGCTCGGCGAGCTTGGCCTTCAGCTGGCGCTTGATCTTCAGCGCGCGCGGCGAGAGCGCCTCGTCGCGGGCCTTCAGCAGGAAGGTGTCGAGGCCGCCGCGGAAGTCGAGCGTGCGCAGCGCCGCATTGGTGATGCGCAGCCTGAAGGACTGGCCGAGCGCGTCGGACTGCAGGGTCGTGGGCGACAGAGCCGGCAGGAAGCGGCGCTTGGTCTTGATATTCGAGTGGCTCACATTGTGGCCGACCATCGGGCCGACACCAGTGAGTTCGCAACGACGCGACATGGCGAAAGAACCTTCGCGGAGAGAAAGGGACGGCGGGCCAGACCCGCGGGAGCGGGCGATATAGAGGAAGGCCCGAGCCCGCGTCAAGGCGAGGGTCGCCGGCCGCGACCTTGCGCGCGGGCTTTTTCCCCGTCGCGCAGTCGGACGCAAACGTGATTCCCACCTTTGCCGGCCCTCGCTCCGGAGCTTCGCCGATTGTGCCCGATCGGCCTTCAGATACAATATGTTGCGGTGAACAAAGCCCGAATCGCGGCGCGTCAGTGATTCGGACATGCTTTGTTTCGCCCGTGTTCCGGCGGCGGCCCGCCGCCTGGCTGTGGCGAGGACCGAAACTTCCTTGAGGCGATTCCCGACCTTCGCAGCCGCCCTCGCCGCCACCCTTGCGGCGGGCTTCGCGGCGCGGGCCGAGGACGCCGGGGTCAAGCCGCTGTTCGCCTATCTCGGCGACGTCAACGGCGTGGCGGCCGGCGGCCGCTCCCGCTCGGCGACCTATGTGCACGTGATGACCGCCGGCGTGCAGGCGCCGATCGAAGGCGGCTGGAGCGTCACCGTGCAGGGCGCCTGGACCGCCGGCTCCAGCCTCTCGGCGCGGGCGATCGGCGACGTGGCCGGGGTGCAGGGGCCGTTCAACACCGGCAATGGCCTGTGGCTCTACGAGGTCAAGGCGACGTACCAGTCGGAGCGGACGACGCTGCAGCTGGGCCGGGTGGCGGCGGGCGACGCCCTGCCCGGCGTCTCCGGCATGGGCCAGTTCGTCAATTCGGCCTTTGCGTCGAACGGCGGGGCGATCGCGGTGAACGATCCGGGCCGGGCCACGACGCCCGCCTCCACCTGGGGCGCGTGGGGGAAGACCGACCTCGGCGCGGTGGAGCTGCGCGGCGGGACCTTCCTGTCCGATCCCCGGCGGCTGACCATGAGGAAGCACGGGCTCGACTTCAGCTTCGAGCCTTCGAACGGCGTGCTGGCGTTCGGCGAGGCGGCGGCGCCGATCGGCGGATCGCTGCGGGCCGGCGCCGGCGCCTATCACGACAGCGCCCATGTCCAGACCTTCGACGGCCGCACGGTGCGCGGCGACGACGGCTATTATCTCTGGGTCGAGCGGCCGGCGCCGGACAAGGGCCGCGCGCTCAGCGGCTTCGCCATGGTGCAGGCGGCGCCGCACAGCGACCGCGACCTGCAGCCCCTGTTCCTGATCGGCGGGCTGACCTGGCAGGGGTTGATCCCCTGGCGGCCCAACGACGCCGTGTCGCTGGGCGCCACCGCCGGGCGGTTCAGCGGCCGCGGGCCGTTGCGCGGCTGGGAGGGGCTGGTCGAGGCCGACTACCGGCTGACGGTCAACGAGCATCTCACCGTGCGGCCCGACGTGCAGTGGGTGATCAGCCCCGGCGGCCGGGACGGCGGGCGCGACGCCCTGGTGGTGGGCGTGCAGCTGGAAGCCGCGCTCTAGCGCGCAGAGACGCCTTGCCGACCCGCGTCTGCTGGATTAATAACTGACCAGTCAGTTATCAGGAGGCGAAATGCTCGCCACCGGCGCTCCGAAATTCCGCCGCCGCAAGGCCGCCCGCCCGGGCGAGATCGTCGAGGCGGCGCTGGCGGTGTTCGCCGAGAAGGGCTTCGCGGCCGCGCGGCTGGAGGAGATCGCCGTCCGCGCCGGGGTCTCCAAGGGCGCGCTCTACCTCTACTTCGAGACCAAGGAGGACCTGTTCCGCGCCGTGGTGGAACAGGCCATCGCCCCCAACCTGGAGGGCGTCCGCGCGATGATGGCGGCGCATCCGGGACCGATCGCCGATCTCCTGCGCCTCGTGCCGGAGCGGATCGCGCTGCTGCTCGAGACCCTGCCCCTCGGCGGGGTGGTGAAGATGGTGATCGGCGAGGCCGGCAACTTCCCCGAGCTGGCCCGCGTCTGGCACGACCGGCTGGTGGCCCATGCGCTGGGCGCGCTCTGCGACGCGGTGGCGGCCGCCCAGGCGCGCGGCGAGGTGAAGCCCGGCGATCCGCGGACCTTCGCCGTGCAGCTGATCGCGCCCCTGCTGGTGGGGGTGATCTGGCGCGAGACCTTCGTGCCGGTGGGCGCGGAGCCCTTCGACCTGCCGGCCCTGGCCCGCCAGCACGTGGAGACCATGCTCACCGGCATGCTCAGCGACGGAGCCCGGCGATGAACCGCCAACGCCTGCTGGTCGTGGTCCTGCTGCTGGTCGGCGCCGCCATCGTGGTGGGGCTGATGGTGCTGCCGCAGCTCAACCGGACGCGCACCCTGACCGGCTATGTGGAGGGCGACGCGCTCTATCTGGCGGCGCCGGTGGCCGGCACGGTGAGGGCCATGTACGTGGCGCGCGGCGACGAGGTGAAGGCCGGCGCCGATCTCTTCGTCATCGATCCGCAGCAGTCGCAGGCGGCGGCGGGCCAGGCGGCGGCCGAACTGGCGGCGGCGCAGGCCCAGGCCCAGGACGCCCGCAAGGGCCAGCGGCCGGCCGAGCTGTCAGTGCTCGCGGCGAACATCGCCGCAGCCGAGGCGCGCGCCCGCGACGCCGAGGCGACCTTCCAGCGGATGACGGCCCTCACCGCCGCCGGCGTGCAATCGCGGCAGGCGCTGGACGACGCCCGCGCCTCCGCCCAGGCC
>JAQGIX010000248.1 GCA_028290925.1 Phenylobacterium sp.
CTCGAGCCGGCGGTGCGCCCGATCCTTGGCGCCGACCCGACCGGCAGCCACGTCGGCGGCGCGGCCTTCCTGCTGCAGCAGTTTCAGATCGAGGAGTTCGAGGAGGGTCGCGTCCCCACCCGTCAGACCGTCGGCGATCGGCTTCAGCCGCTCCGGCGCCAGCCGCCGGAAGATCTCCCGCCCCAGTTCGAACATGCCGCCGCTCCCGCTGGCGGTGCGTCCCGGGATGAGACGGTCGGCCAGCGTCCTGAACGACAACAGCAAAGCCGGAGCCGACGGCCTTAACAAGTGCTTAACGAGTCCCGCGTGATTAACCGAAGCTTAACCAGGAAAGCGCGGGCGGGCGTTGCGTTCCGAGGCCTCGCGCCTCAGGCGCGTTCATTGGCCCGCTCGAATCGCACCTTCGCGAACCGCTCGCTGACGTAGCCGATCTCCCAGGCGGACTTGGCGAGGAAGACGGGCTCGTCGTCGATGTCGACCGCCATCGCGCCGCGGTGCTTGGACATGAAGTCCTCGAGGTCGGCCTTGTCGCCGGCTATCCAGCGGGCCTCGGCGAAGGGGCTGGCCTCGAAGATCACTTCCAGTTGGTATTCGTTGGCAAGCCGGTCCGCCATCACCTCGAACTGAAGGGGCCCGACCGCGCCGACGATGAAATCCGCGCCCATCACCGGGCGGAACAGCTGGGTGACCCCCTCCTCCGCCAGGCCCTGCAAGGCCCGCGTCAGGTGCTTGGCCTTCAGCGGATCCTTCACCCGCACCCGCTGCAGGATCTCCGGGGCGAAGTTGGGCAGGCCGGCGAAGCGCAGGGTCCCGGTCTCGGACAGGCTGTCGCCGACCCGAAGCACCCCGTGGTTGGGGATGCCGATCACGTCGCCGGCATAGGCTTCCTCCGCCAGTTCGCGGTCGGAGGCGAAGAACATCACCGGAGCATTCACCGACAGCTGCCGGCCGGTGTTCTGGACCTTCAGCTTCATGCCGCGCGAGAACCGCCCCGAGGTCAGCCGCAGGAAGGCGATCCGGTCGCGGTGGTTGGGGTCCATGTTCGCCTGGATCTTGAACACGAAGCCGGAGACCTCCTTCTCGCCGGGCGCCACATGGATCGGCTCACCGTTCTTGCTCGCCGCGACCGGCTTGGGCGGCGGGGCGTAGGCGCCCAGGCCCTCCAGCAGCTGGTCGACGCCGAAGTGGCGCAGCGCCGAGCCGAAGAACACCGGCGTCATGTGGCCTTCCAGGAACGACTGGACGTCGAACGGCTTGGCGGCCTCCTGCACCAGCGACGCGCCCTCCTCCACCTCGGCCTGCTCCTCGGCGTCGAGATAGGCCGCGGTCGAATTACCGGTCAGCGAGACGGGCTCCGGATGACCTTCCGCCGCGTCCGGACCCGAGCCCTTCTTGCGGAACGGGATGAACTGCTCGCGGCGCAGGTCGATCATCCCCTTGAACCGTCCGCCGGAGCCGGCCGGCCAGTAGAGCGGTGCGGGATCGAGGGCGAGCTTGGAGGCGATCTCGTCCAACAGGGCGAACGGGTCCTGCGCCTCGCGGTCCATCTTGTTGATGAAGGTCAGGATGGGGATGTCGCGCAGCCGGCAGACCTCGAACAGCTTGAGCGTCTGCGGCTCGATGCCCTTGGCCGCGTCCAGCACCATGACGGCGGCGTCGGCGGCGGTCAGCGTGCGGTAGGTGTCTTCCGAGAAGTCCTCGTGGCCGGGCGTGTCCAGCAGGTTGAACATCAGGCCCGCGTGATCGAAGGTCATCACCGAGGCCGAGACGGAGATGCCCCGCTCGCGCTCGATCTTCATCCAGTCGGAGCGAGTGCGCCGGTTCTCGCCGCGGGCCCTGACCGCGCCGGCCGCGCGGATCGCCCCGCCGGCCAAGAGCAGGTTCTCCGTCAAGGTGGTCTTGCCGGCGTCCGGGTGGGAGATGATCGCGAAGGTGCGCCGGCGGGCGGCCTCGGCGGCGGGGGAGGTGCTCATGGGCGCGGCAGGTAGCGTGCGCGGGGCCGGGAAGCAAACGGGTGCGGCGACTCGGCTCATCCCCGCGAAGGCGGGGACCCAAGCCGCGCTTCGGATATTCACGTCGGCGGCGCCGGGCTCCGGGAGTCGGCTCGGGTCCGCGCCTTCGCGGGGATGAGCGGCTGTTTTGATTGCGTCATCGCCAGGATGTTCGGCGGCGCGGCCTCGGCGCGGAGTTGGGCGAGCGTGCATTGGCGCGGCGCCTTGTCGGGCCGAAAGCGGAGGAGCTTGGTCCCGTGGCGGAAGCGGTCGCCGGTGACGTGGTCGTAACGCACCTCGACCACCAGCTCGGGCTTGAGCGGCGTCCAGTCGGTGGAGCGGCCGTTACTCCAGCGCGAGGGGCCGCCCGGCTTATCGCCGGTGAAGCCCTCGCCGCCGGCCATCTTCTCCAGTCGTTTAGTCAGCGCCGGCCGCTCCGCGTCGCTGATGGTCGAGGTGAAGCCCACGTGGTCGAGCCGTCCCGCCTCGTCGTAGAGGCCGAGCAACAGGGAGCCCACCAGCCGGCTGTCCTGCTCGTAGCGGAAGCCGCCCACCACACAATCGGCGGTGCGCATGCGCTTGATCTTCAGCATGGCCCGCTCGCCGGGCAGGTAGCGCCCGTCCAGCCGCTTGGCGACCACGCCGTCCAGCGCCGCGCCCACCTCCAGCAGCCACTGGCGCGCCCGGGCGGGGTCTTCGGTCCCGGGCGAGAGGCTGATCCGCTCAGGGTCCCCGAAGCGCTCGAACAGCGCCTCCAGCTCGGCCCGGCGCCGGGTCAGCGGCGCATCCACCAGCGCGCGGCCCCGGGCGTCCAGCAGGCAATCGAACAGCACCAGCGAGGCCGGCGTCTCGGCCGCCAGCTTGCGCACCCGGCTCTCGGCGGGATGCAGGCGCAGCTGCAAGGCGTCGAACGAGAGCTCTGCGCCCACCGCGATGGTCAGCTCGCCGTCCACCACGAAGCGTTCGACCGGCAGGGCCCGCAGCATCGCCACCACGTCTGGGAAATAGCGGCCGAGCGGCTTGCCGGACTTGGCGCGCAGCTCCACCTCGTCGCCGGCGCGGAAGGCCAGGCAGCGGAAGCCGTCCCACTTGGGTTCGAAGCGCCAGCCGGGGTCGGTCGGCAGGTCGTCGACCAGCTTGGCCTCCATCGGCGCCAGGTCCAGCGGCACGGCGAGATCGGAAAGGCGAGCCATGACGCCGAAGCGTCCCGGCCTCAGCCGCGTTCCACCGGCTCGGTCAGGAAATGGCGGCCCTGCTTGTCGTCGATCTCCACCACCCAGACGTCCGGGTCGATGCGGATGGCGCGCTCGATATAGCGATCAAGGTCCGGCTCCTGGTCCGAGAGAGCCGGCTGCATCCAGATGCGCTCGCCGTCCAGGCGCGTGGCCTCGGCGTAGAGCCGGGCGGTGCCGGCGGTGCGATTCAGCGCCTTGACCAGCACCGCGCCGGCCCGCGGGTCGCCCTTGCGGGCCACCACGCCGAACGCCCCGCCGAGCTCGGCCCGTCGGATCAGCGCGGTCACCCAGATGTCGGTGGAGAGCAGCATCGGGCGGAAGATGCGCTGAAGCGGGCCGGCGTGTCATCCGTCGCTCGCGGGAACAGGGCAGCCCCGGCCGCGGTTTCGCGAGGCGCGACGGGAGACCGTCTGGATGCAGTGGATGGCCGAATGAGCGGGATGGCGAGCCGGGCTGTGCAAGGCGCCGCCGCCGGCGTGGCCGGCACG